>DORE01000081.1:0-9255 GCA_003514305.1 Gammaproteobacteria bacterium
CAATTGGTTCCTGCACGGCTATTTTTCCTGAGCGAATTTGTTCGCACTATTAGCGCGACGTAAGAAGCTAGCAGATATCAGCAAACACCGAGATATAGAGTCTCTTTTCGCCTCTTTGAATGCAGATCAAAAGTAAGAGGAAATCAGTCAATACTGAAAACAAGAGGCAACAAGCAAAAAACCCTGGCAAGTAGCCAGGGCTTCCTGTTCGAGCCCAGTAAAACCCTTAAGAAGATTTGCGAAACCTGAGCGTCATGCGATCGGATTCACCTATGTTTGCCGTCTCCGGATTGTCAGTGCTTGTGGGCGGCAATCGCCAGACGAAACCATCGGCTGCGTCATTGGGATTGGCGTTGATCTCGCTGGCCTCCTCAAAAACGAAACCTGCTCTTTCGAATGCAGCAATCACATCACTCTGTTTCACGTAACCGTTGTTACCGTTGGCAAACGCCGGATCAGCATCTTCCGGTGCACGGTGCTGCACCACACCGACTACTCCACCTGGGGCAAGCACGTCATAAACTTCGGCCAGAGCGGTATCGATGAGCGGCTCATCGAATCGAAACAGGTGATGCATGGCACGAAAAAATAGAGCCGCATCAGCCTGCCCATCCTCGGAGTCTGGGATACTGTCGATCGCATAGCCTATGATAGGTCGTGAAGGCTCAACTCCCTCGACATTCAGATAGCGAGCCATTTGGGCGATATCAGCACCAATATTCTCTCTAGATTCCTCATTCCAGGTACTAAACATTTGACTAAACAGAGCGTCTGGATAGGTCACGCCAATCATGCGACCTTGTGCCGCCGTCAGCGGATTCAAAATCTGTGTATACCAGCCACCTTTGCCAGGCAGAACCTCAACAATGGTCATATCAGGCTCAATGCCAAAGAAAGACAATGTATCTAGTGGGTTGCGCCAATCATCACGACCTCGGTTGTCTGCCCTACGTTCATGGTTAATTACGTCTTCCAGACTGGGGCCAGCTTGCATGCTCGCTTCTGCCATCGGCGATGGGTCTGCGCCGGGTCCAGTTGCACTGGATGAGGAATCAACAGCAACGGCTGTAGTCTCCGAATCGTTAGAGCAAGCAGCCAGCAGCAGGGCCATTGCGCTCGCTGTAATTATTACCTTGGCTTTCATGAAGTTCTCCTTAAGAATCGCGTGATTTTTATGTGCTATATGCGTTTTAGTGCTCTCAGCGGCCACTACTACTAGAAACCTTATATTGGAAGAGTACAAGGTAACTTCGCTGAACGCGGTTGTCCAGCTAAGTAAAATCCCGCGACGACACTTCCATTGTTCTGAGCCAATGGCTCAAATCGACAAGCTCTCTGGCAACGAGATGAATGGCTCCGTCGCTCTTCTGAACGTGCCCCACCACACCCATTAGCATGGCTTGACGCACAATCGGCCGTTTTTTCTCTCCAAGAGAGGGCCACACGACTACATTAACAAGGCCACTTTCATCTTCAAGAGTAAGAAAAGTGACGCCCGCTGCCGTCATAGGGCGCTGCCGACAGGTAACGAGGCCCGTGATCTTCGCAGGGCCTTCGTTGTCTATCTGAGGAAGCTCGTCGGCGCGCTGCACATTGAAGTTATTCAAATGAGGTCGAAACAGGGCAACAGGATGGCGTCTAAGAGTAAAACCAGTAGCCGCATAATCGCCGAAGATATTCTGCTTCTCATTTGCTACCGGCAAGAGCACGTCGACACCAAAGTCGCTGTCGAAGCCTGGGTCGGCAAAAAATGACAGCTGACCATCGGCGTTAACAACCTTCTTACCATGGCCGGCGGTTTCGATACCGCTAGCCTGCCAGAAAGCTCGATGACGGTCGCCACTCAACTCGCGCAGAGCATCGGCGGCAGCCAGAGCTTCAAGGTCCTTACGATTAATGCCGCTGTGAAACACCAGATTCTGTACAGTATTAAATTTGCCAGACTGCCTTGCCTTCACTATCGCTTCTGCACCTGATTCTGACAATCCCTTGACCAGACGTAAGCCAATACGTATCTGTGCCGCGCTATTGTGATGACAGGGAGAATCTGGCTTCACGTAGTTTTCATCAAACTCCAAGGTACTTTCATAGCTGCTTTCATTAATGTCGACTGGCAGAATCACGACTCCATGGCACCTTGCGTCTTTTAATAGCTGCGCCGGCGCATAAAACCCCATGGGCTGACTATTCAGCAAGGCACAGCAAAAAGCCGCTGGATGGTAGAGCTTGAACCAGGACGATACATAAGCAATCAGAGCAAAACTGGCAGAGTGAGACTCCGGGAAGCCGTAGTCACCAAAGCCTTTGATCTGGTTGAATAGTTTCTCCGCAAAATCCTCTTCGTAACCGCGGGCCAGCATGCCATCAATCAGCTTCTTACGATAAGGCTCTAAGCCGCCTTTGCGCTTCCACGCTGACATAGCCCGGCGCAGCTGGTCAGCTTCTCCTCCAGTAAACCCTGCCGCTACCATAGCCAATTGCATTACTTGCTCCTGGAAAATCGGCACGCCTAGAGTGCGCTCCAGGGCGTCTTTAACCGCTTCGCTAGGATAGCTGACTGGTTCCTTACCATTGCGTCGGTTTAAGTAAGGGTGAACCATATTACCCTGAATAGGGCCAGGTCGCACGATTGCAATCTGAACAACCAGATCATAATAACTGCGAGGGCGAAGACGCGGCAGCATACTCATTTGAGCTCTGGATTCGATCTGGAAGACGCCAATGGTGTCTGCTTCACCTATCATATCGTATACCTTGGGGTCTTCGGCCGGAATCTTCTGCATGGTGAGCGGTTCCTCGCTATAACTACTCACTAAATGCAAACATTTCTGTACTGCCGTCAGCATACCCAAAGCGAGTACATCTATCTTCAGCAGGCCTAGGGATTCCAGATCATCTTTTTCCCACTGAATCACAGTGCGATCCGCCATACTCGCATTTTCAATGGGCACCATATGAGTAAGCGGGCCCTGGCTTATAACAAAGCCACCCACATGCTGAGATAGATGGCGAGGATAGCCGATCAGGGCCTTCGCTAGCATCACCAGCATCTGAATTTTTCTGTCACTGTAGTCTATCTTCGAGTCAGACAGCTGTTCCTCTAGAGAGGACCCCCACCAGTAAATCGACTTGGCGATATGGCACAGCAACTCTTCCTCCAACCCCAAGACCTTTCCTACATCTCTTATCGCACTGCGGGACCGGTAAGTAATGACTGTCGCTGCTAGCGCCGCGCGACCTCTGCTATACTTATTGTATATGTATTGAATTACTTCCTCTCGACGGGAATTCTCAAAGTCCACATCGATATCGGGTGGCTCATTACGCTCCTTGGAGATAAAGCGCTCGAACAACACGTCTACCCGCGCCGGATCTACTTCCGTAATTCCAAGGCTATAGCACACAGCCGAGTTTGCTGCCGATCCGCGTCCCTGACACAAGATGCCTTGGCTACGAGCAAAGACCACCAGATCGTGCACCGTCAAAAAGTAATGCTCGTAATTGAGCTCTTTAATCAGCATCAACTCATGTTCAATGATGTTACGCACTCTCGGTGTGGCACCAGCAGGCCAGCGCTCACGAATCCCCGCCTCAGTTAATTCGCGAAGCCAACCATGCGGCGTGTAGTCGCAGGGCACCAGTTCCCGCGGATATTCATAGCGCAACTCATTAAGCGAGAAATGACAGCGATTAGCGATCTCTACAGTGGCTGTCAGCAACGCAGGTGGATACAGCTTGGCTAGCTGCTCCCGATTACGGAGATGACGCTGGCCGTTAGACTCTCCTTCCAACCCAAGCTCATCAATAGGCCGCCGCAGGCGAATCGCAGTTACCGTATCTTGCAAGATGCGGCGACTCGGCACATGCATGTAAACACCGCCGGCGGCACACAGCGGCAAGTCATATTGCTTGCCCAATTGCTGTAGGCGCCGCAGCCTCGCCCGGTCATCACCCCTTAGCAATAGCTCCACTCCGATCCACAGCTGAACAGTAAACAGACGTCGCATCCATACCGCCTGACAAGCCAGTTGCTCAGGCGTCTGGTTCAGATTCGGCAACCACAACGCCAGGCAGTCTGTCGGTAGATGTTTCTCCACCATGGAACAATCCATACGATAGCTACCCTTCGCGCCGTCACATCGGGCACAGCTAATCAAATGACTAAGGTGACCATAGCCGCGCCTGTTACAAGCCAGCAGCACAAAGTGGCAGCCCTCTTCGAGGTGAAACTCACTGCCAATAATCAGCGCTATCGACCTCTCCTGCGCCGCCATATGAGCACGCACTACCCCAGATAGCGAACACTCATCGGTAATGGCGATCGCCTGATAGCCCAACTCATGAGCCTGCTCTACCAGCTCTTCCGGGAAGGATGCGCCGCGCAGAAAAGTGAAGTTAGAGATGCAGTGCAGCTCGGCATAAGTGGGCAGCTTGGCTGGCGCCAAGGCTTTTGAGGTTGTTTCTTTCAGGGATTTCTTGGCCATAATGACATAGCTAAAAATACTGTATATATACACAGTATTTTTAGGAGCGCCTAATGTCAACCTGAAACATCGAAACTGACACACAGTGCCAAGAAAAACCATTCAACTATAGAAAAATGCCCGGCGGGAACACAACAGGAATCCGTCAGCCAACACACTCAGTCTTACTTCATCAGTCAACTGGACCGAAGAATCACGTCTGCAATAAGCGAACCCTACACTGGTACCAGTCACTGGTGGAAGACGGCTAAACCTGGCCAGATTATCCGGTTTGGCCAATCCGAGAATCACACAAGACAAGTTCATCCCGAAGACAAATTCAGAATGGCATAGGCACTGGTAAATCCTGTGGTACAGCATAACCTCTCTGCACGGCTGGGCGTTCCGCGATTCTTACGTACCAATCCATCACGCGCGGAAACTCTCGCAGATTCATCTCCTGCCACTCAAACCGGGAAATCCACGGCCACGCGGCTATGTCCGCGACCGAATACTCCTCACAGATGAATTTACGACGTTCAAGTCTGGACTCCAAAACCTGGTAGAGGCGGCGGTTCTCGGTAAGGAAGCGCTCCTCTGCATAGGCTGACTTCCCTGCATTGAATTTTACAAAGTGATGGGTTTGGCCAAGCATTGGCCCCAGGCTGGCCATCTGAAACATCAGCCATTCGAGCTGCTGCCAACGCAGTGACCCACCCAAACTCATTAGACGTCCCGACTTGCTGGCCAGATATATAAGAATGGCGCCTGATTCCATCAGATGGGTACCTTCATCACGATCTATAATCACCGGAATCTTATTGTTCGGGCTGATCGCCAGAAATTCAGGGGTATGTTGTTGACCACGAGTAATGTTGACGGGAATTACTCGATAAGGAAGGGCAAGCTCTTCAAGCATGATCGAGACTTTACGGCCGTTTGGGGTAGCCCAGGTATAGAGATCAATTTCTTGATTTATTCCAGCATCTGACATGCTGTGATCCTTGTCGATGAAAAATTTGTTTCGGAAAACAGCGGGGGCTGCGTACGTGCCTTTAGAGTATAGCTGCAATTGACGACCGACGTGAACATGACCGGAGTTTGCGGGCCACCGAGATTGCCGCTATGCTAAATTGAGTTAATAGCTGTTACCCTCGACCTATGCTGCGTCTGTTAATTTTTTCCCTCCTCAGCTGGCCCGCTTCTTACAGTCTAGCACAAGAAGCAGGAAGCCCCTTTCCTTACCGCAGCGCGTATGAGGAAATGCGTTCGGAACAGCTTATTGCCCAAGGACTTCTCCAAATGGAGGCGAGAGACTACAGTAACGCAGAGAAGACCTTTCTTGATGCAGTTCAGATAGCAAAAGTGAACTATGGGCTACGAGCTCCTCAACAGCGCGCCGCTCTGGTACATGTGATCGAAGCTCAGCTGGCACAAGAGAAGTGGCAGCTTGCTAGTAATCAGATTAGCTATTTTGAGTGGCTCAATAACGAGATTTATCTGCGCGATTTTTATGATTACCTACGCGGAACAAAGCAGCTCAGCGAATTGCTATATCGGGCATCGGCTGATGCTGGCAACTCAAATAGCACCCGATATCTCATCCTGGCAAAGAATCTCAGCTGGCGCGCTATCAGCTCGATCGAGGCTACCCTTGGAGAAACAGATATTGAGCTGGTGCCATGGCTATATGATGTAGCTCTGGCGCATTACTATCAAGTTTCCCTGATCAAGCGCCGATCTCTGCTCAGCAAAGACACAACTCAATCAGACCCTACGGAGTTTCATGGCTGGACCATGGCGAAAAGTGAGTCCTTACGCATTAGCTATCGAATAGGAAGAGACGTACTCAGTCGTATTCAGCAGATCGTTTCTAGTAGCGAAGACAGTTCGGCAGAGGCTTCAGCGCTTGCCATGCTCTATCAGGCAGACTGGGAGCTGTTGTTTAGTCACGAGGTCGCCGCGATGGCACTTTACCGCGAAGCAAGCCTCCAGCTAAGTGAGCTTGGCGTCGCATCCGAGCGACTTGATCTGCTCTTCGGTCGGCCTCGGGTGCTGCCCGATTCGGTTATATACACGCGCTTGGATGAGCTCGAGGCGGCGCTGGTGGCGGGACCCATTGAATTCAGAGCCTGGACGCCCAATTATCCCGGCGCGCAGCTGCCATCTGCTAACGTTGCCGGTACCGACGCTCCGTGGCCAACCAGCGCGTTAATAGAATTCACCATGGTGCCAATGCCAGCGATCGAGCTACAAAACAATCGCCGATTTATCAAACTTGGATTCGGATTAGGGAATATTGAAGTTATACAAACCACGCCGCCAGACATGATTTTAGACGACGAGGTTCGCTATCAGATATCACTTTTACAATTGCGGCCTACATTGAAAAATAGCTCACCTGTCGAGATGGGAAAATTCCAGTTACACTACTATTTCGCGCCGCAGCAAAATCTGTCCATCAACGAAGAAGGTTAATTGATAAAAAATTGATTAGATTATCTATGCCTTTTTTGTTACTACTTGCGTGGCAAGCGTGCACAGTTTCGCGGCCAGAAGGCAACAGCGCGAAGTTCACGCCGACCGACGCAGAAGTCGAACAATACAACGCTCGCGTGGCGCCTGAAGAACGAATTGTTTGTCGCTTGGAAAAGCCCGTCGGTACGTATATCTCCAAACGCGTGTGCCGTCTTCAAGCAGACGTTGATGCAACTTCCACACTCCACCGCCAGCAGCTGCGGCGGGTTTTGAATTGATCAATCCGACACAATCAAGTCGTAATCGATGGCCTCGCCAAGATCTATTTTATGATGATCACCGGGCATGGGATACTTCAGCCCCGTTGCGCAATTGAATAACACCACATTTTCATCTGATTTTATTCTGCCAGCGCTAAGCTCTTGCATCAGAGCCGCCAGAGTCGCTGCGCCCTCCGGGCAAAGCAGAATGCCCTCAGTCCGGGCGCAGTATTGGTGAGCATCATGAATAGCGTCATCGGAAACTGAAACGGCGAAGCCATCGCTTGCTCGGATGGCATCGAGAATCAGAAAATCTCCAATCGCCGCCGGTACGCGAATGCCTGCCGCAATTGTATGCGCGTTGAGCCAGGGGTCGGCATGCTTAGCACCTTCTTCGTAGGCCTTGACTACAGGCGCACAACCTTCAGCCTGTACTGCCACCATGCGAGGCCGCTTTCCGCCGATCCAACCGATCGCCTCAAGTTCGTTGAACGCTTTCCACATTCCAATTAAACCCGTTCCACCGCCAGTTGGATATAAAATGACATCAGGCACTTCCCAGTCAAGCTGTTCAGCCAATTCAAGCCCCATCGTCTTCTTGCCTTCAATCCGATAAGGCTCTTTCAAAGTCGACGCGTCGAACCAGCCTACGACTTCTTTGCCGTCGCCAACAATGCGTCCGCAATCGTTGATCAAGCCGTTAGCGAGGAATGTTTTTGCGCCTTGAAAAGCGATTTCTTCGACGTTGACTGTAGGCGTGTCTTCAGGACAGAACACATAGGTCTCGATGCCTGCTCGCGAACAGTAAGCGGCCAAGGCGGCGCCTGCGTTTCCGTTAGTCGGCATGGCCATGACATTGACACCTAGCTCTTTAGCCATAGATACAGCCATGGTGAGTCCGCGCGCCTTGAACGATCCGGTGGGCAAACGCCCCTCATCCTTAATAAGAATTTTGCCGCACTGATGTTCCCGCCGTATCTTTGTTGCCGGCAATAGCGGGGTCATAAGCTCGCCCAAACGCACCACATTTCGTGAATGACGCACTGGCAAAAACTCACGATAGCGCCACAGCTCAGGAAGGCGGAACTTGAGATCCTGCTTATTGAGAGTTTTTCCAAGCCGATCGAGATCATAACGGACAAGCAGGGGCTTACCGGCATCTGAAAGCCCATGTAGCTGGTCCGCAGGGTAATGCGTTCCTGTCTCGCTACACTCGAGATGAGTAACGAAAGTTGGGAATTCCTCCAAGTTTATCGCTCCTGTTTAGCAACGTTAAAAGCTTCCGCTGCCCTGACTGGATTGTTATTCGAACTTATTTGATATTTGTCGTCAAAGTATTCTTACAATGTCTACACAACGCCATTTGCCAGGTAGAGCGGAACGTTAGTCAATGCATAAGCGCGCGCAATTGTCCGCGATACCAATACGCATCGGTGTTTCCTAGATTATCGACTGATCCGCCAGACTATTAATAAGTTTTGAAGCGTCGATAGTTGATAAGATAAAAAGTGCCGAGGACCTTCGATACAGCCAGAGCGTTGTTGACGGCGAACCCAACGTGAAACGATCGAACTATGTAGCGCCAGAGCTAACTGGATCGGTTATTTCGGTTATACTATTCCCTCGAATGACAAATGAAGATTGGAGAAACTATGTCACCGTCTTGTAGAGTGTTAGCGGCCATTTTATTTCTGCTACTAGTTTCCTGTGGACCTGAAGAGACATCGACCCCATTGGCCAGCCCTCAGGCAGATGATGAGGTTGCGCAATATACTCGCTCGATCGGCGAGTCCAGCGCTGCCGGTCCCGAACTTGGTAGTTTTGGCGTGGACCTGAGCCACCAGGACCCGGACATTCGACCAGGAGATGACTTTTTCCAATATACCAATGGAAAATGGCTGGAAACCTTTGAGCTACCGCCAAGCCGCAGTAATTATGGATCGTTCACTGTGTTGAGTGACCGATCCGATCAACGCGTTCGAACCATTATCAATGACCTGTCTTCAAGAGAGCCTGCTAAAGGCTCAATCGAGCAGAAGATCAGCGACTACTAT
>DORE01000081.1:9641-9835 GCA_003514305.1 Gammaproteobacteria bacterium
ACAACTCTTGACCAAATTGAAACCCGTGAGCAACTCATAGCCGCCTTCGGGCGGGCTCAGATTGATAATACCGCTAGCCCTTTCGGATTTTATATTGGGGCTGACCGCTCAGATGCGGACCGCCATCAACTCAACCTCTCGATCGGTGGCCTGGGCTTACCGGATCGTGATTATTACCTTGAGGACACCGAAGA
>DORE01000153.1:0-13102 GCA_003514305.1 Gammaproteobacteria bacterium
ATGGCGCACATCAGCGTGCTTTTTATTGGCAACAGCTTCACATACGGATGGGGCTCTCCAGTGAGACACTATCGCGCTTCCACTGTGACTGATCTCAACAACGAGGGCGTCGGTGGAGTACCTGCGCTATTCAAATCTTTCACCGATCAGGCCGGTTTGGATTACGACGTCTACCTCGAAACCCGGGGTGGCGCGGGCATAGACTTTCATCTTAAAAACAAGCTGGCAATTATTGGAAGACGACCTTTTGATCAGGTAGTCATGCATGGCTACAGCACGCTCGACGCCCAAGATCCTGGTAATCCCAAAAAACTGATAAGCACCGTTGCTGCAATGACTGATTTCCTTAGAAGCAAAAACACGGATGTCGAGGTGTATTTGACTGCCACCTGGTCTCGGGCCGATCAGGTATATTTGCCAGACAAACCCTGGACTAACCAGCCTATTGAGGACATGGCCCGCGATGTACGGGCTGGTTATGATCTCGCCTCCGCAGCGCCCGGCGTAGTGGCAGTAAACGGAGTTGGTGAAGCGTGGTCGCGAGCCATGGCTAGCGGGATTGCTGATCCCAATCCCTACGATGGCGTTGACCCCAACAAAGTGAACCTGTGGAGCTATGACCACTACCACGCGAGTAGTTACGGATACTACCTGGAAGCACTCGTAGTGTTCGGCAACCTGACGGGCCTGGATCCACGTTCACTGGGATTAAATGAGTGCTCAGGCTATGAGCTTGGCATGTCGCGGAACCAAATTCAGATGCTGCAGCAGGCAGCCTATGATCAACTGGCGAATGAAGGAAGAGTAGAAGCCAGCCCGCTGGAAGTCGATAGCCCCGGAGCCGCACTGCACTGCAACTGAACATTTTGAGGTGAATCCTGATTGCAATCTCAGCGGCGTGTTTCACGTCACTCTTATCACTCGAGCGCTACGGAAGTGCAGGCGAACAAACAGTAAACAGCCTGAAGACTTCCGCTTCTAATAGCCTTGCGTCCAAAATTCTATCGCTCAGGGATTGATGAGTTGATTTAACTGTGGACTGCTAACTGTATCCGCGCCACTTCAGGCAACCGTCCGGCTCGGGAGATCAGGGCCAACATCAATTCGCTTGACCCTTATTTGGTCTCTACTGATTATCCGTGAGTTTGCTCAATTTTCTGATCATGGGTAGCAGGTAATGACTTTGACCATCGGCACCGGTGGTTCCAAACCACACCGCAATAAAATCCCGGTCCGGATCAACAAAAATTCCCTGTCCGGAATAGCCACCTTTGAACATGGCGCCATCGTCCCATATCATATCCCACTGCCAAGCAGCTTTTTTTGGAACGTCCTCATTAAAACGCCTGGCCAGCTGCGCAACCTGCGCCGCATCAAAATCGATGCCGTTATCCGAAGCCAGATCTGCAAGGTGCAATGGAGACACCACATCGATCAAATCATCAGCGGTGAAGATTTCCCCAAAACGCGCGAGATCAAGCAGTCTAGCTGACAATCCGGCATGACTTGCCGGCACACCAGCTGAACTGATCATCATGAGAGCATCTGCCTCAGCACCAATTTGGTCCCAGATAAGTTCCTGAAGAGCGAGCCACAGTGGTTCGCCGGTAATATTTTCGATGACCAGACCGGTGACAAAGGTGTCGGCAGACGCATACTCATACTTTTCTCCTGACGACCGGTACTGACGCATCGAGCGCAAATTCTCCATCGTTGACTGCTCTGGGTGGACTGGCGCAGTCAATCCAAGAGACTCCTCGAGTCGGTAGATACATGTTTCTGTATTTTGATATCCATCGCTGTCTAGGCAATCTATACCAGACGCCATGTTGACGATATCTCGCAAGCTGATTCCCTGCCAATCAGAGCCGATGAGGTCAGGCAGATAATCTGACGCGGCATGATCTACATTAACCCGACCCTGGGACTCCAGCGCTGCTAGGGCGGTGGATACCACGACCTTGGTAATGGACCAGCTGAGATGACGCTCGTAGGCCTCCATGTTCGGATACGATTCATATGCAATTTGACCGTCTACCAGAATGATCACGCCATCAATAAACGGACTATTCTCCACGTAAGTGCCAAAGCGACTCCGTCCTAATTCAGTCTCGACTGCAGCTGAAGACAGCGCCGAATTCAGCGTAATGCCAAGACTTCGCTTGGGCTGGGTCCTAGAAATCGTGGCTTGCGGGAAAAACGAAACGAAATTCCTCCATACATAGTGGCTGATCTCACCCCCATCATCGAAATTTTCAGGGGTGTATTGATGATAAATCTCACGCACTGTCTCGAGGCTAGTCTGAGAAATCGCTGACGCGCTGAGCGAGAAGCTCAGCGCCAGAACGGGAAGCGCTTCGAAAACAGGGTATCTATTGAACCGCATAATTAGCCTGATTCCGTAATGCATCGATCAGGATCAGATTCAGTCAATACCCGGGTCTTATGCCCGGTATGAATGTAATCCGCAACCAGTTTGCCTGCCATCGGACCACGCCCGAAGCCGGAAGAAGAAAGTCCGCTGACGATGAACAGGCTGTCCCGAAGTGAAATTTTCCCAATCAAGGGCGAGCCATCAAGTGAGAAAGGCATCAAGCCTGACCAGACTCTGGAAATCGAAAGACCGGACAACAGTGGCAGCACCTCGGTTGCATGCGCTTTATTAACCTCAATACCAGCCTGCTCAGGGTGTCGGATATAGCCCAGGCTTTCCCGGTCGCCCCCAAATATCACCTCACCATTCTGGCGCTGCCTACCGTAAAGGTGTCGGGTCAGCCGGACAGAATTTTTGTGAGTGAGATTAGGCGGATGCGTAGCGTCTGCCCCATTATTTTTGCTCCACGCGAAACTGGATTCCGCCGAGCCGATTGTATTGAAGACACGAGGTGGCTGCGGCGCAGTGGCCCACATCTGACCCCGTATCGGAGTAATGGGGATGTTGAGCCCCAGCATTTTTCCAACGGGTCCACACCAGGCGCCTGTCGCCAGAACGAGGGTCTGGCAGCGGTATTCCCCCGTCGTTGTATTAACTGCATACCCCTCGCTACTCAAGGGTGCGATGCTTATGACGTTTTCACCGGTGCGAATGCGCGCACCTGCCGCTGCAGCCGCCTGAGCGAAAGCTTGAGTCGACTTAACCGGATCGGCCTGTCCGCGCTCTGGCGCATGGACATAGCCAAGCAAATCGCCATTAGCCTGAGGCTCAATGGCTCGTGCCTCTCGAGGCGAAAGAAGCTCCACCTCATAACCTTCAGAGCGCAAATTGATCACTCGATCTTGGTGAAATTCGAATTGCTCTTCATTATGAATTGCTGTCAGGGTGCCCGATTTTCTGAATTCCATGTCAAAGCCAAGATCAACCTGCAATCGCTTAAAAATCTCTACTCCCCCGGCGGTGAGATAGGACAGCAAATTCGGATTGCTCCCCCATCCATTACCACCCAACCCTCCCATATTTTGACCGGAGGCTTCCGAACCGATACCACCACGCTCAAGCAGCACCACAGCTCGATCCTGCTCTGCCAGATGAAACGCTGTTGAAGCACCTGCAATACCACCGCCAATAATAAGAATGTCAGTGTCAACCGCTGAACCTTGCGGCCAGGATGTCCCCGGAACCGCGCTCGCGGCTGCAAGGGAGCCCAATCCTTTGAGCAGTCGGCGGCGATGAAACTTGTGACCTTGACGCTGTGACATAGCAACCCTCAGTGGAGAATTCCGAGTGCAAAGTAATTCAGTAAAAGATACGAAAGTCTCCGCCTGATTCCAAGTGCTCTAACCAAACGCCTGATTCATAATCTACGGGACAGCGCCAAAGTTTGAAACCAAACGCTCAAGTTCGTTCAACAACTCATCCCGGTTATTTTCTGCTTGATTGGTGATAATGACGAAGGGATACAAGCCCTCGGCGGCGGTAAAAAATCCAGCATAATTAAAGACACCTGTAAGCGTACCGCTTTTTCTCAGCGCACCGTCGAAGGCAGGCAACAGGTTGGCATACGGAGCAAATCTCTCCAGCACACGCACGAACCCTGAAGCTGTTGTGCGCTGATGCCTCGCGAGACCAGAGCCTTCCGTCATGAACAATTTATCTGAGTTGCGGCCAAAACCGGAGCCATAGAGCTCAGCAAGCTCTATCTCCAACGCTTCCTGCGCAGCCTCAGAGGTAACGGGATATCCACTGGCATGCGCTCCAAGGGCCAGGAATAACTGATTAGCGATAAAGTTATTCGAATAACGTAACATCCCGGCAACAATGTCCCGGAGCGGTCGTGAACTGCGGTATCTGTAAATCAGCGTCCATTCATCTGTCAAAACTTCTCGGTAAAAGGTTTTATCAGCAAGCACAACGCCCGCATCATTCAGAAAATAGGCAAACAGCTGCTGAACCTGAGCTAAGCCTAGTTCAGGATTCGCGCCCATATTCACCCGCCGGGGCTGACCAGGAGCGAGGGTTTTGCCCAACAATCTGGCAACTTCAGTCAAAGGAGTTTCTTGTTCTCCACTAATGATCTGTTGCTCTGCATTCCAGGCCAGGCTGACCGTGTTGAAATTGACAGCAAGCGCACTGTTGCGAGCTGCGTAAGGGTCGTCAACACCGGCCTCGCGCGGTAGATCGAGCTCTGGCTCGAAAGCAGAATCATCCATCACCAGGCGCTGGATTCGCTGGAGACCCTGTTGCGAGAGCCTCTTCGCAATCACCGCGATGTCCTCTGACACGAGAAAAGGATCGCCCAGACCCCTTACTAGCAAATCGCCACATTCGTTTCGGTAAAACTGCGTTTCAAAGCGGTAATCTTCTCCCAGCGCGCTCAGCGCTGCCTGAGCTAGGGGTATTTTTAGAAGCGAGGCCGGAATGAGTGGCGTATCAGCATTAAGACTGACAACAGCCTCTCCAACGGGAGAAAGAAGTACAACTGCCCCGTTCCCGACAAGATCGTTCAGTTCCTCCTGAGCGCAGACTATGAATGGCAAACTCAACGATATCACCGCAAGCACATTGAGACAGCTGGCGCACAGCCACTGTACGAAGGAGTATCTGTCTACGGAACTTCTCATTCTCAGGTTCAGACCTTTTATTGCCGGTGCTCATCGATAAACGATTTTCCGTCGAATTGATCGCGTACGGCTTGAGGCACAGCAACCTGCAAATGGGTCAGCACGGACGGAAGAATATCCACAATCGACGGCAGATTGGTAAAGTTCTCGTTAAGGGTTGTGCCATTAGTAACTATCCAGATAGTTCGCTCGCGATCTGACTGACCACCGTGACCCTTGCCGGTTTCCGCGTCCCGCCCATGATCGGTCGTGATTACCACCAACCAATTTTCATCTTCTGTTAGTTGGCGAGCCTGCACCGAACGCCAGATACGACCGACATTGGCGTCCATCAGCGTTATCGCTGACGCCATCTCGACTCCGTCACCGTACAAATGCCCAATGTCGTCGGTAAATTCTAGATAGACCCAGGACAGATCAGGGCCACGCTCTAAGATATAGCGCGCAGCCTCGCGGCTCACCAAATCGTCGATCTCTCTGATGAACTCCCGACCTTCATCGTGGGGAAACTGTTGCACATCGTTTTCAAAACCGTCGAAATAGTAATCCAGCTTATCGCCTCCGGCTTCCGGCAGGCCGTGTCCGAGCAATTTGGTCCGGTTATCTTCCCAGGTAGAGAAAATTGCTGTCTTCAACTCAGGGTCGTGCTGTTTTACAGCGCGGAAAATATCCCAATATTGATAATCAGGGTTGCGGATCTGATTGCTGTACACCTTGTGTTTGTTCGCCCATGTGCCGGTAAGAAGGCTGTTATATCCTACTGCAGAAACAGTGGGGCTTTCGCTGGCTCCCCCAACCTGACCCCCGACATAAGCACGCGTATATCCGCCGACGCCTGCGATTTCGTCGAAAAAAGGCGTCGTCACTGACTCCACCAAATCCGCCGGGATACCATCAACAAGAATGAACACAGCCTTTGGTGTAGCCGCATTAACAGATAATCCGGCAAACAGCAGGAAAGCACTCGCTAGCCGGCCAACCCCTTGCGCAGCGCGAGTTGACTGGTAGGAAACGCCTGTCCACGGTCTTTGCATGGCAACAGTGTAGCAGTCCTGTTCAGTTACTGGAGCCTTTTCTGCGATAGGTCCAGTACCGATGCATCAGTTCATGTCAGACGACGCAGCCTTGGTGACACGCAGCAGCACTGCTTTCAGACTGTTTTTTTCTGCTCTTCGTTTTATCATATCGATCAATACTAAATTAAATCTGAACAGACTTTCGCTCGCTTTTTGGAGAAGAACATGCCAGGAATTCAGGGATGCTCATCGGCGTCAATCATCGGCCAATCCCTTGCTGCTCTTACCATCCTGTTCGGTTCACTGCATGCCAATGCTCAAAATGCCGGCACCGCGGAAAGGGAGGCTGGTGAAGCACACTACCGCCTTGCCTGCGCCGAGTGCCACGAAGGAGCTTTGCTGGAAGCGCCACAGCGGTCTGCGCTGGCGCTATTCCCGCCAGAGAGAATAATACAATCTCTAGAATCAGGCATTATGGCGACCGCCGGGATGGCTCTGACTCGCGATGAAAAACGCCAGGTTGCCTTCTATTTGACAGGCCGACTGGCTAACAGCGAACCCACCTCCTTAAGAAGCTTCAGCTGTCAGCCGACGCGCACTGCCGAACTGCCGTTGTCTCGAGGAGTCAGCTGGAATGGCTGGGGCGGCGAAGCCGGCAACTCTAGACATCAGCCCGAAGCGGGGGGATTGAATAAGGCCAATGTAGATCGGCTTTCGCTAAAGTGGGCCTTCGCGTTCCCAGGAGCCACCCGCTCGAGAGCGCAGCCGGTGGTCACACCGGAAGTTGTGTTCACCGGCAGTCAGGACGGCACTGTCTACGCACTTGATAGCGACAACGGATGTCCAATTTGGACCTACAGCTCGGAAGGAGAAGTCAGAGGGTCTTTGTATGTCGACACCGACGAACAAGGCGTTCCGCAAAAAGTTATGTTTGGTGACCTTACAGCCCATGCATACGCGCTCAATGCTCAGACCGGAGAGCTGCTTTGGAAAGCGCTTGTTCATGACCATGAGGCTGCGATTGTAACTGGTTCGGTTATCGCCCATGATGGTACCGTTGTGGTACCAGTTTCATCACTGGAGGTGATTCTCGCTTCGCGAACCGATTATGAATGCTGCACATTCCGAGGAGCGCTTGTAGCGCTAGATGTCGAGACCGGCGAAGAGCGCTGGCGTCAGTACACGACCGATCTGCCTATACCCACCATTCTCAGCACTGCCGGAACGCAGCAGTACGGCCCATCAGGGGCTCCGATCTGGTCCAGCCCAACTATCGATGCAACGCGTAATCTAGTCTATGCCGGAACGGGCGAAAACTACTCCTCGCCTGCGAACGCACTGAGTGACGCAGTGCTGGCGGTCAGTCTAGAGTCTGGAGAGTTAGTATGGTCAGCACAGTTAACCCGCGATGATGCATGGAATGGTGCCTGTTCCCGGCACGCGCCGAACTGTCCGGAAGAAAACGGCCCTGACTATGACATCGGAGCAGCCCCGATTCTAACCAAAGACGAAAATGGCAGGGACATACTGCTGGTGGGTCAAAAGTCCGGCATGGTTTATGCTCTCGATCCCGCCAACAGCGGTAGATTGCTTTGGGAACGGCGGACCGGTAGTGGTGGCACCATGGGCGGCATTCATTACGGCATGAGCGCAAGTCCAACAGCTCTTTTTGTCGGGGTCTCCGACCTGCCAACCAACAACCCTTATAACGTGGGTCCGGGTCATCCCGGCATCCATGCCCTACGCCTCAGCAACGGAGAGATTCTTTGGCGCAAGGATCTCAGTAATCAGTGCGAAGAAAGTGAGTTTCTCTGCTGGCAAGGTATTTCTGCCGCGGTGAGCAGCGCAAAGGATTTGGTTTTTGCCGGCGGGTTGGACGGTATCCTGCGTGCATTCGACACGGCAAGCGGCGATATTCTGTGGGAGACCACTACACTGCATTCCTTCGGGACGCCAAATGGCGTCGAAGCAAGAGGCGGTGCCATCGAAGCCGATGGGCCAGTTCTTGTTGGCGGCGAAGTTTTCGTTACCTCGGGCTACGATAAGTGGAATGAAGCGCCCGGCAATGTCCTCTTGGTGTATTCAGTTGATGGCCAATAGCTCCAAACCATGGGCCAGCTCGTCGAGCGGGCATCAATGCAGTACTGCTCGAGAACCTCTGACCATCAAAACCTATGACCACGCTGAATCAGCTCCACAGAGTGAGCCCGTTCGATGATCTCTCTGAATAGAATCAGCCTCATGCGCGGCAATCAAATCCTGATCGATAACAGCAGCCTGACACTGAGTGGCGGCCAGCGCACGGGCATTATCGGTCGCAACGGCGCCGGCAAAACGAGCCTTTTTAAAGCAATTGAGGGAGAGATTGCACTAGAGCAAGGCGCTATTGAACTGCCTAAGGGACTGCGCACTTCGACCATGTCACAGGAGACACCAGGCAGTCAGCGAGGCGCGCTCGAATTTGTGATTGATGCAGACATAACCTACCGCTCGCTGGAAAAGGCCCTGCAACAGGCGGAATCTGATGACGATCACACAGCAATGGCCCGCCTTCACAGTGAGCTCGAAAACATAGAGGGCTATACCATTCGAAATAGGGCAGAGCAGTTACTTTCAGGACTCGGCTTCAGCACCGATTTATTTGATCAACCAGTAAGCTATTTTTCCGGCGGATGGCGGGTTAGGCTCAATTTAGCTGCTGCCTTAATGCGCCCATCTGAATTGCTCATGCTGGATGAGCCCACCAACCATCTTGATTTAGAGGCGACGGTTTGGTTGGAGCAGTGGCTGCAGCGTTATCCGGGGACCCTACTTATAATCTCTCACGACCGCTCTTTTCTTGATGCTGTGATAGAGCAGGTAATCAGCTTCGAAGGAAGCAAACTAGTTGAGTACACGGGCAATTACAGTGCTTTCGAGAAACTCAAAGCGGAACGCCTGGCCTTGCAGCAGGTCATGTATGAGAAGCAGCAGCGCAGGCGCGCAGAAATCGAGAACTTTGTGCGCCGTTTTCGCGCTAAAGCCAGTAAGGCAACGCAAGCTCAGAGTCGGCTCAAAGAACTCAGCCGCATGGAGGAAATAGCTCCGGCACACATTGACTCGCCATTCGCCTTTCGCTTCTTAGACCTTGACCAGCTTCCGGACTTTTTGATGCAAGTGCAGCAACTCAGCATTGGTTTTGCAGAACCGGTGGTCGAACGGATCAATCTCAGCATCCGCTCCGACACACGGATCGGTCTGCTGGGTTTCAACGGCAGCGGCAAATCTACCCTGCTCAAAGTGCTTTTTGGGCATCATTCACCACTTGCGGGTGAGATCACCCGTGCTAAGAAGCTCAGAATAGGCTACTACGCTCAACACCAGGTAGATGAACTCAATCAGCAGTCAACACCTTTCGAGTTGATCCAACAGCTAAATCCGAAAGCAACTGCTCAGGAGGTTCGCAACTACCTTGGCGGTTTTGATTTCAAGGGCGATCGCATCAATGAGAAGATAGGTGTCTTTTCTGGTGGTGAAAAGGCGCGCCTCGCTCTGGCCCAAGTCGTGCGCAGTAAGCCGAATCTGCTGTTGTTGGACGAACCCACAAACCACCTCGATCTGGATATGGTTCACGCGCTGACGATTGCTTTGCAGCAATATCAGGGGGCACTCGTTGTCGTCTCGCATGACCGCCATCTTCTCGGCAACACTGTTGATGCTTTTTACTCTATTCACAGAGGTGTGTTTGCGGAATTTAAAGGCGATCTCAAAGATTATGAGAAGTGGCTCAGCAAACAGGAGTCCGTCAGTTACGACCTTGCACTGCAAAAAAACGAAACGCAGGCTGGCAGTATCAGCCTCAAACTTGACAAAAAACAACTCCGACAAGAAACCGCTGCAAAACGGGAGAGAGAGGCCCCTCTACGCAAACGCGAAAAGCAACTGGAGCGCACAATAGATAACCTCAACAGTGAGCTACAGTCTCTGGAGGAGTATCTCTCCAACAGTAAGATGTATGATGACAGAAACAAGAAACAGCTAAAAGAAATGCTGCAGCGTCAGGGTGAGCTAAAAACGCAAATGGCCGACACCGAGGAAGCCTGGATGGAAGTACTGGAGGAGCTGCAGCATTCCTGATTGGCCTTTGATGCTTAAATCGTTGCAAGCGACGTTAACGCAAATCACACTCAAACCCCACCCAACTGACATCCTATGGCAAAACCCTTCCAAACTGTTGATTGCAAGAATCCAGACTGCGGCATTCCGGTAGATCCCTCTGAGCTAACCTGCCCGAAGTGCGACACTGACCTTCACAATGCGTTAAGCGAGCAATACTATGAGATAGATGTCGCGCACGGCGGTCAGTCACGGGAAGAGGCAAAAGAAGAAATCGAGGAAGGACTCAATACGGCGCTGCTCTATCGATTCAAAGGCCTTAAGGTTATCCATGGTTACGGGAGTTCCCGCAGCAAACGCGGGGTGATTGCCAGAGAAGCCAGTTACTTCATGAAAACCATCGCGGCGGTTAAGGGCTACGGCTTCACGCAAGATGGGTTAAACCGTGGAGCTCATATAATCGATTTTGAGCAGTAGCTCGTTAGCTAAGTCTCAACAACCAGAACAAGCAAAATTCTGGGCTTCTAGCCGGTGCTTCGGCATAATATAGAGTTGCGTTCTTAAGCTTATTCTTATTGATCATGCTCTTCAAAAATGCCCGCCTTTTCTCGTTGACCGAAACCTTTACCTACAGTCAGGATGAGCTGGAGAGTCAGCTAAGCGATCAGCTCTTCACTCCCTGCAGCCAGTACGAGAAGTCCAGCCTCGGTTGGGTCAGCCCGCTTGGTGATGCCGCTCCAGAATCTGAAGACGAAGACGCCGCTCCCATACTCACTCACGTCATCGGTGACTTCATCATAATGTGCGCACAAAAGCAGGATCGCATCTTGCCAGCCTCCGTAATACGTTATGAAACAGAAGAAAAAATCGCAGAGATTGAGCACCGCCAAGCACGGAAAATTTTCCGCAAGGAAAAACGTCGAATTAAAGACGAAGTTTATGCAACCTTGCTGCCGCGCGCTTTCACCAAGAATCAGCAGACGTATGCGTTCATTTCAGTTAAAGACAATCTGTTGGTAGTTGACAGCGCCGGCGGAGGCCGTGCCGAGGAAATCGTGAACCTCCTGCGGGACAGCCTGACGTCGTTTCCGGTGGCGCTGCCTCAGGTGCGCATCTCGCCCGCTGAGATCATGACCCGCTGGCTTCGCGATAAGACACTCAACGACAACTTTAGCCTGCTAGACGGCGTGGTGCTACACAACCCGCTGGACAGCGGCAACGTGGTGCGCTGCGCCAGTCAGGACCTAACCGGAGACGAGATCGCAGCTCACCTGGATGCGGGCAAAACGGTGAAAAGCCTAGGCGTCTCCTGGAATCGCGTCATCCGTTGTGTAATCAATGACGACCTCTCCGTCAAGCGCCTGCAGTTCGAAGCCATTGAAGAGGAGAAATCGACAGTGGTAGAAGCAACACCAGCGCAAAAGTTCGACCAGGACTTCGCGCTGATGACGCTCGAGCTGACCCCCTTCTTTGAGTCCCTGTTTCGGGCCTTTGGAGGTCTGGATAAGCCCAAATCTTTCGGACGCAGGAACAAAGAAGGATAAGGGACCAGGAAATATCAGGCATTGCCCTGAACACCAGGCACTTTAGTCATACCGTAGACCGGCTCCGAGCACTTCAGGAGGACAGCAGGTTCATCCTTAGTCTGCCTAAAACCGAATCACCTCATGAATCGGTAGCTCCGCTCATACGAGTTGGGAGCCAACAAGTTTCTCCAATGAAACCTACTTCATTAGGCCAGTAATGCCTCGCACCCGGTATCAGCAAGCAGTTCATTCACGCAGGATCTCGAATCGACATCCAGTTTTTCATATTCCTGCCGTATCCATTGCACGCAGTAAGCCTGGTACTTGAAGGTAATCTGCCGCCAAGGCTGCCCTTCAACGATTGTTGAGACCTCAGACTTCCCGGCCAATATCGCTGCATGATTTGCCAACATCACAGGAACATAAGTCTTCCCAATCTCGGCAAAAAGATTCTTGAGCGCTGCGTTCTCCCCTGACAGTCGTCTCCACTGTGAATCGGAGGGTTCCAACCCGGAAAGGTCTTCCATCATGTACACCCAGGCATAAACCCTGGGCGCGTTCTCCAACGTCATGGCAACCGCCGTCGGATCAAAGTGGGCTAATTGGGTGAGCTGGCCAAAAAGCGCAAAGTCCGCCGCGCCGGGTCGGGCGCCCATTACAAACGGCGCCGCCCTAAGAAGCTCTTCAAAACAGACAAGAAAGCGCCGATAGCTTGCCTCGATAACCGGCGCGGTTATGTCATTAGAACCCACCACATCGAGACGACTCACCTGACGCTCACGGAATGATCTTTTTTTATCAGCTAGATCCTCTTCAGGCGCGGAAATATTTCCCCAGTAGGGCAAAATGGTTGCGGCCATATCTGCATCCGCATCATGGTGCCAACGAATATGAAACATGGGTTTGGTTAACCACTCATCGGCAAAGTCTTCGATAAGATAATCAACAAAGCGTAGCGCCGGATCGGAGGGGATGCAGGATCGGCCTACATAATCTGACTCTAGTCTTCGAATGATGGGGGTAGAATCAACCAGCGCTTCGATGCCCCCCTCCTTGTTTTTCAGATAGACCACCGGGAGAAGGCTGACCTTGGGCTTCGGCAAATCGGGGAGATGGCCATTGCCATGCTGCAAGTACCGATAAGGTATGTGGCGATAACGCAAAAGGCTAAGCATTTTGCGGGTGTAGGGTGAGCCGGGCACGCCTTTAATGATAAGCATACGTAATGAATCCAGATGATCTGTTCTTAAACTGTCCTTCTTCAGAAGTCCCGCTGCGAAGCAACATCTTTTCACGCGGCTAAACCGAATGCCAGCAAAGGTGAAAAAGCAACGATTGCATAAAATTGACCTACTTGCAGTTATCCCTTACTTTCAGCGTGATCCTAAACAATAGTCCTGTTTGAAA
>DORE01000153.1:13471-14573 GCA_003514305.1 Gammaproteobacteria bacterium
CAAATCTCCAGGCATCAATTCTCTGCTTGCTAATGATGCTCTTTACTCCAGGCCTCAATGTGCGTGCTGAAGAGTCTTGGCCTCAGAAAGAGGCCGGCGCCGAAGCTTCTAGCTTCAGTGCTGCAGGCATTGAGAAACTAAATCAGGCCATGCGCGAGGTTGTAGCCAATCAGGACGTTGCCGGAATGGTTTGGCTGTTAGCCAAGGACGGTGAGATCGCGACCTACGAGCACTCGGGTCTTGCTCGTCTTGAAGATGGCACAGCAATGACGCAGGACTCGTTGTTCCGCATCTACTCCATGACAAAGCCTATCACCGGCGTGGCCTTGATGATCCTTTGGGAAGAAGGTCAGTGGGATTTCGATGACCCAATCAGCAAGTACATCCCTGAATTCGCCGATCTTGCGGTCTTGAAAGAGTATGACGCCAGCGGCAACTATGAGCTCGAACCCTTGAAACGCCAACCCACGATGCGTGAATTACTTAATCACACTGCCGGTTTCGGCTACGGGCTTTTTGGCAACGATCCCGTCAACGCGGCTTACCGTGAAAACGCGGTGCTCGCCTCTACCAATCTAGAGGAACTTGTCTCGAAGGTGGCCGACATTCCACTGCTGTCTCAACCGGGCGACCAATGGTTTTATTCAATAGGCGTCGACCTACAAGGCTACGTAGTACAAAAGATTACCGGGATGCCGTTCGGCGAATTTCTGCGAACCAGGATTTTTGAACCACTGGACATGGTGGATACTCTTTTCTACGTTCGGGAGCAGGATCAAAGCCGTTTTGCTGAAGTCCACTATTGGGATATGGAACGAAATCGGCTGGCACAACAACCACATAGGTCTGATCGGCCAAGCTACTTCGATCCTGAGCGACTCGAATCGGGAGGCGGCGGTCTTGTGTCATCCACCCATGACTATGCGCGCTTTCTACAAATGCTGGTCAACCGTGGGGAACTCGACGGCATTCAGATTCTCAAACCGGAGTCAGTCGCAATCATGCGCTCAAACAGCCTGACTGGCGACGAAGACATGCGGTTTGGACTCGGCGGGCCGGGCCAGCCCGGCCAAGGTTTCGGAGTAGACTTTGCAGTGACCTA
>DORE01000009.1 GCA_003514305.1 Gammaproteobacteria bacterium
GCGATAGGCCTCTGCTGCGCCCACATCGTCACCTTCAGCCGCGCGAACTTCATACAGATCCCGCCACGCCGCGGTCATTTTTGGGTTAAGAGACACTGCTTGCTCCAGAGATCTACGGGCTTCGGTAAGTCGACCCAAACCCTGCAGCGCCAGTCCCAATTCGTGATGAGCAATATCAAGGGAGGGTTCCATGTTTAGGGTTCGACGCAGCAGTGGTTCGGCGCCGACGTAGTCACCAGCACGACGCAACGCAAAGCCGTGCAACATCACAAAGCGGGCATCATCAGGCGCATGTTGTCGTGCTTGGGCACAGAGGTCTCTCGCACGTTCTGGTTTTTGATTGCGCAGAGCGTCGCTAACTTGCTCAAACAATGTATCGAGTTCAGACATGGTCTTCAAAAGCAAACTGGTGAAACTGATCAGTCAAGTGAGAGTCGAAGTTTTGGCGGCGCACCCCAACAAAGCAAAGGGCGCCTGGATGGGCGCCCTTTACCGCTTCCGCTATTGGACCAGCTCAGAATCGCTGTTGCCACCTGAAGCCCAAAGTACGGGGCTGGTTAATGGTGACGCGTGCATCCCAATTTACTTGGTTAATCCATACATCACCGCGCTCGTCAGTTGCATTCTGCACGTACAACTCAGCCGTCCAATTGTCACGCTGCAAACCAACCGATGCATTAACTACGTTATACGACCCTTGCAACCGCCGAGTGCTTCCGAACAACTCATTATAGGAGTCGCCCGTATACATGTATGCGCCTTGGAAGAACCAATCGTCCGCAAACGTATAGCGTGTCGAGAGATTCCATTTAACTTCAGGCACACGTGGCAGTCTTGAGCCCGCAGGTGCATCAGCATCAGCACTACTCGGATTTCGCCTGTAGTCCTCTACCAGCTCTGCCTCAATAAAACTAGCAGCGCCGCTGAGAGACCAGTTGTCAGTAATGAATGAAGTGAAATCGAACTCAACCCCGTTACTTTCCGCGTTGCCCACGTTAAAGGTCAAAGTAATAGGTGAAATCGAGGTGTCCAATCTAGACAGCTGGAAGTCATCCCACTCCTGCCAAAATGCAGCCGCGTTCAAGCGCAACCGGCCATCGAACAGCTCCGACTTGAAACCGATCTCATACGCGGTCAGGATGTCTGATTCAAAAGCGCAGCCAATGTTGACGTTGCCCTGGCCACCAAGACCATCAGGAATGCGTGTCTCGCAGAAGCGATTCAAGCCGCCGGGACGGTACCCTTCACCCCAAGTCGTGTAGACCATGATGTCATCTGTAACGCTCCATTCTAGGCTGGCGCGGTAAACCTCGTCCTTGCCCGTCACTGTCCTGGCTGTCGCCGCGCAATCTGCACCATAATTACTTTCGGGGCGATCGCCCTGCGGGCCAAAGCCACCACATGGCCAAAAGACTGTTCCTGAGAAGCCGTCCAACGTACTGTCGTAGTCGAACTGACGTGCGCTACCAGTAATCGTAAGGCGGTCGGTGATATCGAAGGACGCCTCACCGAAAATTGAGGTCTCTTCATAGTCTCGTCCAAAGTCGGTTGTCCAGTAGATATCAGGTGCATCGACCGCCGCTTGGGGCGTCTCCGCAAGGCCCAAGACATGCCATTCGCTATCGCTGGTATTCTCAACTTCGACGTTGTAGTACCCGACCATGTAGCGGAAGCGCTTGTCAGGGTCAGAGGTATAACGAACCTCAAAGGTAGTGCGGTCTTGCTCTGAATAATTGGTGTACTGCTGCCTCGGGTCGCCGCACGTGCCGAAATAACTCACGTAACAATTGTAGTAGGGCTCAACGTACCCTGAAGCGATGTCCTGGTCGCTATAGAGTGAGTAGTCACTGAACTGCTCATATTCTCTGTCCAGCTTAGCTGCGGTAGCCATCAAGGTGCCACCAAATAACTCACCCTCAATTTTCCCGGAGAACTGGCTCCATCTATCATCCAGGGACTCGGGCAGCAATATCATGACCTGCAAGTCACCGATTGTGGGGTCGTGATCCCAAACACCCTCTCTTTCCAAGTCCTGAAACATTGCACCAGCCGTAAAGGTCCAAGAATCGTTGAGATCTACGCGAAGTGAAGCGCGGCCGCCAAACGTTGTAGCCTCGTTGAAGTTTTCCTCCACTACGTCCTCATTGGTCACAGTTACATCTGCCGCTATGGCTCGGAGCGGGCTATCTGGCGCGAGGCCAGCACGGATGTTGCTGCGGCTGAAAGTGTGACCGCCCGGCACGTTGTCAATGTAACCACCGTCGTGCTTGTAGAATCCCATCAGGCGCATTGCAGAGCGCTCACCCATCGGAATATTTACAAATCCCTCAGCACGGTAACTCATGTCACCGCTTTTTGGCTGACTGCCATCAAGGCTATAGCCTCCAGAAAATTCTCCTATCTCAGGCTGATTGGTCATGATACGAATAGCGCCAGACTGAGCGTTGGCCCCGAAAGTAGTGCCCTGAGGTCCCGCGAGGACTTCAATGCGATTGATATCGTAAACATGCGGGTTTAAATAGGCGCCGACCAGTGTCACGGGCTGCTCGTCCAAATAGACCGCAACCGCAGGGTTAGCCCCAATCAGGCTCTCACCGCCACTCGAAATACCGCGGATATAAATGCTAGCGGTTGCAGGACCAGTAGATATGAAGCCAACATTAGGCAACATCATCAAATAATCTTCTACATCGGTAATGTTGAGGTCAGTCAACTGAGCTTCACCCATTACGGAAACACTCATCGGAATGTCCTGCACACTCTCTGACCGGTGAGTCGCTGTTACCAGCACCTCTTC
>DORE01000079.1:0-675 GCA_003514305.1 Gammaproteobacteria bacterium
CTGATCCTTGCAAGTAAAACGGGCGAAATACCAGGATGACTCCATGAAGGTATCGAAAGTGTCCGTCTCGCGCTTAGCTGCGGCTCCGCAGGAGGGACAGTCTGCTTCATAGAACTCAGCTATTTTGCTGAGCTGCGAGCCAGATACGTCAATTTCAATTTCTTCGGGCAACAAAACGGGTAGTTCAGACTCAGGAACTGGCACTGCACCGCAGACGTCGCAGTTGATCATTGGGATAGGTGCCCCCCAATAGCGTTGGCGAGAGACCCCCCAGTCACGCAAACGGTAGTTCACGGCCTTTGCACCGTTTCCTCGTTCCGTCAGATACGCAGCGATTGCTTCGAATGCTTCAGCAAAGTTCAGCCCGTTGAATTGGCCAGAGTTGATTAGCCTGCCTTTTTCGATAAAAGCCTTTTTACTTAGGTCACAGGAAAGTTCACTGGAAATTGGCTCTACTACCTGCTTGATTTTAAGACCATATTTTGTGGCAAAGTCCCAGTCCCGTTGATCATGTCCCGGTACAGCCATCACCGCGCCAGAACCATAGCCAATGAGCACAAAATTAGCTGTGAAGATCGGCACTCTCTCACCGCTGATCGGGTGAATGGCTTGTAATCCGGTGTCCATCCCTAGTTTTTCCATGGTTGCCATTTCTGCTTCTGCAACCTTGATCTG
>DORE01000079.1:1049-21131 GCA_003514305.1 Gammaproteobacteria bacterium
GCGGCCACAGGGTGCTGGGGAGCCACTGCAATATAGGTCACACCCATCAGTGTGTCAGGGCGAGTGGTATAGACCGAGAGAAGCTTGAGCGATTCGTCTGTTTCATTGGCTACTTCGAAGACCAGATTCACACCCTCGGACCTGCCGATCCAGTTCCTCTGCATTATCTTCACTTTTTCGGGCCAGCCTTCCAGTTTGTCAAGATCGTCCAGAAGCTCTTGCGCCATAGCGGTGATTTTCACGAACCACTGAGGAATGCTGCGTCGTTCAACTAAAGCGCCTGAACGCCAGCCTCTGCCGTCAACAACTTGTTCATTGGCGAGCACTGTTTGGTCTACCGGGTCCCAGTTGACCTCGGCTTCTTTCTTGTACACCAGCCCCTTGGCGAAAAGGCGTGTGAAAAACCACTGTTCCCATTTGTAATAATCACGGTGACATGTGGCTAATTCTCTATCCCAGTCATAGGCATAGCCCAGCTTTTGAAGCTGGTCTCGCATGTAATTTATATTGCTGTAAGTCCAGCTGGCAGGGGGAACCTTGTTCTGCATTGCAGCATTCTCTGCCGGTAGTCCGAAAGCATCCCACCCCATGGGCTGCAGCACATTTTTTCCAAGCATGCGCTGGAAGCGGGATATAGCATCACCGATAGTGTAGTTGCGCACGTGCCCCATATGGAGATGCCCGCTAGGATAAGGAAACATGGAAAGACAGTAGAATTTTTCTTTCGAGGGGTCTTCTGTGGCTTTGAAAGAGTCGTGGGCGTCCCAGTAAGCTTGAGCCTCTTTTTCCACTAGCTGTGGATTGTAGGCAAACATGTCGTCGTTATTCATGGGTTAAAATTATGCCTTCATTGGCGGCTTTAGCGCCTTAGTTCCGTGTGCGCAAGCATACCGCAGGGCTGGGGCGGCAGGTAGTCTTGGTGTTAAATTTCTGGCCTCATGGTCGCTGTCTTTCAATCCGTTAATTGGGAATCTGAGTCTGAATTATGATTGGCGTTGGTATCGACTTTGACTAGTTTGATTTGACGGCTGTCAGCATTGAGAACGGTTATTTGCAGAGCACCCATTAATACCGATTCGCTGCGTTCGGGGATACGGCCAAATTGCTGCAAGATCAGGCCGCCGAGCGTGGTGAACTCCTGGTCGCTGAACTTCGTTTTAAAATAGTCATTGAATTCATCGACTGGGGTAAGCGCTTTGACGATATACTTGGTTTCGTCAAATTTTTTGATGTTGCTGTCGTCACTTACATCAAATTCGTCCTCGATTTCGCCGACGATCTGTTCCAGTACATCCTCTATTGTGACGGCGCCGCAGACGCTTCCATATTCATCGATCACAATGGCCATATGCTGTCGTGTTTCGCGGAATTCTTTGAGCAGGACATTCAGTCTCTTACTTTCTGGCACAAAGGTCGCGGTGCGCACAATATCTTTAATATCGAACCGATGCTGGCTGTCAGCAGAGAACAGAGGGAGCAAGTCCTTCGCGAGGAGGATCCCCATTACATTGTCTACGTTCTCACCAACCACTGGGAATCGCGAGTGCGAGGCCTTGGTAACAAGTTCAACAATATCGCTAAGGCTCAGGTCAGCCGGAACGGTCACAACCTGGGAGCGGGGGATCATGATGTCACGCACCTGCATGCTGGAAACCTGCAGTGCGCCTTCGATGATGCCTAAGGCATCTGCGTCAAGAACCTGATCTTGCTCTGCATTTCTCAGCAGCTCGAGAAGGCTCTTTTTATCAGTGGGTTCGTCAGAAAAAACTTGCGCGATTTTATCGATCCAGGACCGTGGTCTCGGATCGATACTAGATTGGTCGTCTGTCATGAACGGGCGACTGGCGGCCTCCTTTTAAGCCAAATTGGAATTACACTATCAAATACGGGTTGCTAATTCCAAGTTTTTTCAAGCACTCGACTTCAAGCGCCTCCATGGTGGCACTCTCGCTTTCGGTGATGTGATCGTAACCGATGAGATGATAAAAACCGTGCACGAGCATATGAGACCAGTGGTCCTCAAGATTCTTCATTTGCTCTTTGGCCTCTGCTTCAACGACGATCGGACAAATAACTATGTCTCCAAGAGGCTCCGAGCGCATAGTGTCCCTCACTAGCTCTGGCCAGCCAATAGGGAAAGACAGGACATTGGTCGCAGTGCTTTTCTCCCTATACCTTTTGTTCAAGGCCAAGGATTCCCAGGCATCAACAAACCGCAAACTGATGGTAACATCATTGTGAAGGCCCGCAACCCGGCAGGCGACTTCCACAATTCGGTGGCAGAATTTATGATCAGGTGTCCAGCGATCTGAACAGGCGTCATCGAGTTCAATGGTCGGTGTCATGCTTGCCGTTGTTGTTCTGATGGGAAATCGGCGTAATCGACTTGTCGTCGAAAGCGTCATAGGCTTCAACGATACGCTGAACGAGCCGATGTCTGACAACATCGTGAGAACTGAAATAGGCGAAACCAATCCCTTCGACGTTTCGCAAAACCTGGTTGACGTGAACCAACCCAGAGCGCTCTCCTCTTGGTAAATCTATCTGTGTGACGTCCCCGGTGATAACCGCGGTTGACCCGAATCCGATTCGGGTGAGGAACATCTTCATCTGAGCTGTAGTAGTATTTTGGCCCTCGTCCAAAATAATGAAAGAATTATTGAGCGTTCTGCCGCGCATGTAGGCTAGAGGCGCGACTTCGATAACATTCTTTTCAATCAGCCGCCCGACCCGTTCGAACCCCAACATCTCGTACAGAGCGTCATAAAGCGGTCTTAGGTACGGGTCTATCTTTTGAGACAGATCTCCGGGCAGGAACCCCAATTTTTCTCCCGCCTCCACTGCTGGCCTCACCAGGAGGATACGGTTGATTCGTTCCTTGATTAGCGCCTCTACTGCACAGGCAACCGCGAGATAGGTTTTACCGGTTCCGGCCGGCCCGATACCAAAATTTATATCGTGCTGCCAGATATTCTGGACATAATCACGCTGATGCTTGCTTCGAGGTTTGATGCTTACTTTGGGAGTGTTGATGAGTGCAGATAATTCTGTAGAGGGATTGCGCTTGGCATCTGAGCTTTCATTATTGAGAAATTCTTGCATTGCCAGATGAACCTGACTCGGACTCAGAATACTTTCGCTCTCGGTCGTTTGATAGAGCATTTCAAGCAGATCGCAGCCATTGGCAACTGCGCGTTCGTCCCCATTGAGCTGAAAAATATTGCCTCGCTGGATTATCTTAAGCTGCATCCCCAGTTCAATCTGCTGGATATGCTCATTGAGCCTCCCACACAAATTGGCGAGGCGCTGGGTGCTGTCTGGAAGCAGAGTGAGTTTGATTGATTGACTGGCCATGATTCTGAGAGGTATTAGGGCAGATTCTGTCTATTAAATGTAAGTGATAAGTTTTGCAGAATACGCGAATTCAGATAAGGCTCCCTAGCAAAGAGTTCGGGAGTGCATCGGAAATCCTTATCTTTGCGAATTGACCAATCAGTGAGTGATCGTCACAGCGAAAGTTCACAACGCGGTTATTCTCTGTCCGACCTTGCAGCGCGCCAGGATCTTTCTTGGAAATATCGGTGATCAAGACGTTTTCTGTTCCACCAACCATTGCCTCGCTTATAGCGCTAGCTTGGGCAGCGATCTGTGATTGTAGCGTAGCAAGGCGGTGTTTCTTTTCCTGGCCGCTGGTTCGCTCTTGGAGCTCTGCAGCGGGTGTGCCGGGACGGGCGCTGTATATGAAGCTAAATGAAGTGTCGTAGCCCACATCGATAATTAGCTTCATGGTGTCCTCAAAATCTGCATTTGTTTCACCCGGAAAGCCCACAATAAAGTCAGATGACAGACTTATCCGCGGGCGATTCGCTTTGATTTTACGAATCAGCGATCGGTATTCCAGTGCGGTATGGCCGCGTTTCATGGCCGCCAGGATGCGGTCAGACCCACTCTGCACCGGAAGATGCAAATGAGACACCAGCTCCGGTATTTGCCTGTACGCTTCAACAAGATTTTGGTTAAACTCAACCGGATGTGAAGTTGTAAAGCGAATCCTGTCAATGCCATCGATTGATGCGATGCAATTGATTAACAGAGCCAGGTCAACGATTTTCCCTTCTTGAGAAAGCCCCCTGTAGGCGTTGACGTTTTGGCCCAGCAAGTTGATCTCTCTGACACCCTGTTCGGCAAGATGCATCGCTTCTGCAAGCACATCGTCGAGTGGTCTGCTGACTTCTTCTCCCCTGGTATACGGTACCACACAAAAACTGCAGTACTTACTGCATCCTTCCATAATGGTTAGGAAGGCATGACATGCGCTCACTTCGGGTTCGGGCAGGCGATCGAATTTTTCGATTTCCGGAAAACTGATATCAACCACTGTTTCGCCGGACTGAGAGGTCTCCAGCATTTCTGGCAACTTATGGAGTGTTTGCGGGCCAAAAACCACATCGACGTATGGGGCGCGCTGCCCAATAGCCTCACCTTCCTGACTGGCAACGCAACCGCCAACTGCGATTCGGACATTTGGATTCTGTTCCTTGAGAGCTCGCCAGCGCCCGAGTTGATGAAAAACCTTTTCCTGAGCTTTCTCTCGGATGGAGCAGGTGTTTAGGAGCAGCACGTCCGCCTGTTCGGCTGAGTCCACTAAAATCGCCCCATCATTCTGTTTGAGCAAATCAAGCATTCTTGCAGAATCATATTCATTCATTTGGCAGCCATGGGTTTTGATAAACACGCGTTGCTGTCCAGTCTGCTTTGGCCTTGCTATATGCAAGTCGCTATCTGAGTTCTCCACTTTATCCTCGGCTGTATCATTTCATTTGATGTGCTGGTTGACTTCTCTTCCAAAAGCACACTTAATCGCAGTGCTGTGTCCGGTATCTGTACCATAGCTTCCCGGTCGCGCTTCGGTCAAAACGTGGACACGCAGTATAGCAGGTCTGGTGCGCCTTCTCAGTCGCTATGGCCCTTGAATTCCTCCGCCTTAACCTAATATAGAAGAGATACGCATTCGCGCTTGGCCCGGCCACCGCAATTGCCCGCAGCTTGCGTCGTGAGCCGCCACCCATATTTCACTAAGAGATTGATTTACATGACTAAAACGACAGAAATATACAAGATAACATTCCTCAATAAGGGCAAGGTTTACGAAATTTTTGTCAAACAGGTTTACCAAAGCGACTTGTATGGATTCATTGAAATAGAGGAATTTCTGTTTGATGAGCGGTCGCAAGTGGTGGTTGACCCTAGTGAGGAGAAACTTAAATCTGAATTTACCGGCGTAAAACGCAGTTTTATACCGATGCAGGCGATCATAAGAATAGATGAGGTGGAGAAAACGGGCGTCGCTAAAATCTCTAGCGGCGATAAAATTACGCCATTCCCAGTCTCACTCGTCGGCAGCACCAGAACTGATAACAAGGACTCCTAAAGCGATCATGGAACAGTCTTGCTTCGACTTGGGTGCTTGGTGGGGTTGTTGACACTATCCGAGCATCCGTTTGCCGCATTGACGCCAGATCGAGTCCTGACCGCTGTCGAGTCCCTTGGATTTGACACAGATGCCCGATTTTTCGCCCTCAACAGCTATGAAAATAGGGTCTATCAGATTGGCTTGCTTGATGGGACCAATTTGATCGCTAAGTTTTACCGGCCCAATCGATGGGATGCCAGGCAAATACGCGAAGAGCACGCTTTTACTCAGGAGTTGTTTGACCTCGAAATTCCTGTGGTGCCGCCTATGAAGCTGGCGAGGTCTGAAACGCATGTTGAGGTTGATGGTTTTGTGCTTGCTTTGTTCCCGCAGCTCATCGGTCGGACGCCAGAGTTGGATGACTTAGGCAGTTTGTTCACCATGGGTAGATTTGTCGCCCGTATGCACGCGATAGGAGCAAAGACCTGCTTTGACTACCGACAGCATCTGACCCTCGATGCAGCGCAAGAGAGCAGCTATCATCTGCTTGAGAATGACTTCCTGCCATCCGATTTGAATGTCGCCTATGAAACTCTTGTGCTGGATCTTTTTGACAGGATGTCAGAACAGCTTGCGTCAGCAGGCGCTTGGCGACCGCTGCGAATCCATGGTGACTGTCATCTCGGAAACGTTCTGTGGCATGAGGGCACACCGCATTTTGTCGACTTTGATGACACGGTTATGGGGCCAGCCATACAGGATTTGTGGATGTTACTCTCTGGCGACCGCGACCACAGGCAGGCGCAGTTGCTCGAGCTTGCTGAGGGGTACAATGAATTTTATGATTTCAGAGTAAGCGAACTTAGGTTTATCGAAATCCTGCGAACTATGCGCTTAATTAATTACAGTGCGTGGCTCGCCAGGCGCTGGAACGACCCCGCCTTCCCACTCAATTTCCCCTGGTTCAATACCCAAAGGTATTGGGCGGACCACATCCTGGAACTCCGAGAGCAGATAGTCGCGCTAGATGAGCCCACGTTGCAGCTTATCTAACAACCTCAGCCAATAAGGCCCGGACCCCCGATATGTCCGGCGTCGTCCATGAACACAAAAGGGAGTCCCGACTTTCTCAGCCAGTCCAGTGCATCCTTCTTTGGTTTGAGCATAGCTATCGTCGCGAAAGAACCTGCTACGGTGCAAAGATTCGCAGCCACGCTGACGGCCGTCAATCCAGCGCATGGCCAGCCGGTTTTGGGATTTAGTAAATGACTATAGCGTTTGCCATCAAGAACGAAAAAGCGCTCATAATCGCCAGAGGACGCCAGTCCGCCCTCGTGTAAATTAATGTGTGCCATCGCCTTTGCTCGGTTATCAGGGTGGGAGACGCTTATTTGCCATGGTTTATCCTCCGGTTGCAATCCGATCGCCGCAAAGTCGCCTCCGAGATTGATCAAGCCCCGCTTGACGCCGAGTTCCCTCGCGAGTTTGGCGAGGGAGTCTGCTGCGTATTCTTTCACGATGCCGCCAAAGTCGATCTCCATATTTTCGGGCAGGAACAGTATGTCTTCTTGCCATGTTAGTCTGTCGAATCCGATCAGTGGTAACAGCCCTTGAAGTTCCGATTCCGTTGGCACCTGTTTGAGATTAAAGTCCCAAGCGCGGCGAAGAACCCCTGCCGTGATATCGAACAGTCCATCACTTTGTTCGTAGCAGACCTGCGCATGTTCAAACAGTTTTGCAGTTTCAATATCTACCCTGATGCCATTTTGATTGCCTGCGCTGCCGTTGATTTGGCTAAGAAAGCTATCGTCGCGATACCGTGTATATTTGGATTCCAATCGTCTGGCCTCTTCAATCAGCCGACGAATTTGTCGCTTAGCATTGACTCGTGAAGTTTCAAAAACCTGAATTTCGCAGTAGGTTCCCATTGCCTTGAATCCGGCATGGCGTAGATGGGTGTTCATTGCTGATACTTATCGTTAAAACTCATAAGTTACGCCGAGCGACAATCTAGTGAACTGGACAAGACCAGGGCTGGGTTTATCAACGGTAAAGGCCGAGTACTTCTCATTAGCTACGTAGCGTTCGGCGGTGAGGGTGGTGATCCATCCGCCGAAATTGGCAACAAAACTAAGGCCGCCACTTATGGCACCGAATGCAGAGAGTCGATAATCGCTCGATTGATTCTCAGAGAGAGGCTTTAGAAAATCATCAATATTTGAATAAAAGTCGGCTGGAGACTGACTGTAGTAGCGCAACATCGGAACGATTTTTAGCGAATTCGTCACGTTCTGAAACCAGGACAGATCCAGCGTATGGGAATGAATGCCAAAATCGTCGCGGTAGTAACGATAGTCGCCTTGTAGTGCGCCATTTGCATCGATAAAGTAATAGCGAAGTGAATTCGAAAATGCAACCTGGGTCTTATTGTCGGGCCTACTGTCTTGGAGTTTGTAAGGGTCAGACAAATAACCGGATTGTCCTGTCAGGCTCAGCGCCGTCTGAAAACTGGCTACTGGACTAAGTATCTGACTTAGGCTCACTGCTAATGATTTTGCGCGCTTGTTCTCCTTACGCACGCGATTAAAGCGCTCGGCATCGCTTGGGAAAATTTCGTCATCAGAATGACTAGCGCTCACCGTCAGCGTAGTCAGATCGTTGTTAAAATTCCGCGATCCACTCACGCTCACATATTTAGCTCGATAGTCGTTTTCCTCCGAGTAGCCAATTGCTCCGCCGATATTACCGGTTAAGCTATAGTATCGCGCACCGATGGCGATCTCGCTTCTAGAGTCGTAGATGCCACTCGCTCCACTCATGTTAATGATAGGCTGTCCGTCGTTATCCGCTGTAGAAAACCAAGGGGAGGCTCCGCTCATGTTTTCATGATTGGCGTCAATGAATAGCGCATAGTCACGACCAAGCGGAGAGATAAACTTAAATTGATGAACGTCGATATCGTATCGTCCGAGATCGCCAAAAGGGACTTGCTCTCGGCTTAAATCATCTTCCCGATAACTTGAAATCTTATAAGAAAGCGAGGAATTGAGTGGTGGTGCATCCGCTTTGGCAATTCCCGGCAAAGCTAGAGCTGAAGCGGAAAGAGTGATCAAGCTGCGCGAAGCGGTATTTTTCAAGAGAATGCCTCAATGATGCAAAGGTCGAGGAGCACCCTGGGCTAATTGCATCCACAGCCGCCACCGGCCGCAGTGTTGCCGCCGGAGGAGGCCTCCTTACTGAAGAAGATGTGGTCATTGAGGGCGCGCTCTAGGGGATCGCTGTCCCATGCCATTTCCTGCTTCGCAAGGTAACCGCGTTCCCAGGGCTGAACCTGGCTGCAGGCTGTGAGTGATCCAAGCGTGGTTAGGACCAAAATCAGTTTTACCATAGAAAGCATGCCTAATTAATTTGGGAGATTAGCGACGATTGCATCCTCAATCATCTTCATGTCTGAAGGCCGAAATCCCATGTGCACTAGTTTGACTTCGCCATCGGGACCGATCAAGTAGGATGACGGCATGCCAATGACATTAAATTGTGTTGCCATTTCTCCTTCGGGATCTGAGGGAATAAGGAAGTCGAGCGGAGTATCAAGCAGAAAATCCAGCCCGTCTTCAATGGGATTGTCTACGTTTATGGCAACCACTTCGAGGCCTTGATTTCTGTACTTCGCATATAGGTCGTTGTAAAGCGGCAGAGAAGTCAGGCATGGGGCGCACCACGAGGCCCAGAAATCGACGTAAACGGTTTTGCCTGGCATATTGGCCAGAGCAATTGCCGGTTGGTCCGCGTAGATCGACGGGAGCAAAAAGTTTGGAGCAGGGTCGCCTTCTTCGACGGCGTGGACGAGACCAGATAGGACGCTCGCCGCGGCACCCAGTCCTAACGCCAAAAAAACTCTTTTCATCATCGAATATCCCTCATTTTCTTCGCAATCTTAACGGTATGTGCGTGGGCTGCCTCTGTCATTACTCGTATCGATGCCAGTCGGTTCACTCTTTCAACTTCACTGTATTGCTTCAGCTAAAAACCCGTCTGCTCAGAGCTCCGTCGCTAGGCCGCAGTGGCCTCGGAAGACTGAAGACTACGCAGCAATTCATGCCATCTTTTTCGCTGGACTTTCAACGCGAATTTCATTTCCTTATAACTGTCTCGAAGTTCCATCCGCTCCCACTGCGCAAGCGTTTCCTGTATGCGCCTCTCTCTAGCTTCAAGCCATTGTTGTCGAGTCATGTTCCATTCTTTAAGTAACTGCTGGAACTGTTCGTATTCCTGCTCAAGCTTTGTCCGCAAATTATCTGGGATGCGGCCAAACTCGAACTGTCTGCGTGCTTGTTGATACTGCATCCTTAACCTTGCTGTTTCTACTCGCGCGGGATCGGTTCTTTTTAAGTCTTTCGTGAGCCCTACCCAGGAGAAACTGCGAATCAACCATTTAGTGGGATCGAAATGCCACCATTTAATACCATTGCGGTAATCCCATTGGAAAGTGTGGTGGTAGTTGTGGTAACCCTCGCCATAAGTGATAAGTGCTAGCAGCGGATTATCTCGTGCCGAACTGGCATCGCTGTAGGTTTGTTTGCCCCACATATGAGCAATTGAGTTAATCGTGTAAGTCACATGCTGGCTCATTACCAGTCGAAGGATCCCTCCGAGCAGCAGGCAAGCAATAATGTCGCCGTGGAGATAGCCCAAAACCGCGGGGAGGGCAATATTGGTGAGCAGCACTAGGAGCAGATAATTCTGGTGTTGCCAGAGCGCTATTTTGTCCTGCTGAATATCCTTGATATTGGAAAAGTCTTCTTTTCCACTGTCATAATCTCGCAGAATCCAGCCAATATGGGAAAACCAGAAACCTCTGCCCGCGGAGTACGGATCAAGATCGTTATGGTCGACATGGCGGTGGTGGCGGCGATGATCTGAAGCCCAATGCATGACATCATTTTGCAGGGCGCAGGCTCCGCCCAGTGCAAAGACGAGCCTTAAAGCAGGGTGTCCTCTGAAGGATTTATGAGACCACATTCGGTGGTAACCTGCAGTAATCGAGAGGCCGCAAAAAAGCATCATACCGAGGAACACCATCCATTCATAGAGATCATAACCGTCATAGTAGCCATATAACGGAACCAGAATTACAGCCAACAGGGGTGTTAGGCTAAACAGCAGCATGTTTGTCCAGTTTATAGGTGCTTTTTCCATATTTTTCGAGGGGCCATAGCTCTAACGAGTAGATTAGTGTAGCGGATTCTGCTTAAAGAGCCAGTAGTGTTACCTTTTCTTTGAAACTCAGTGCCAGGAGATGACGATGCATGACTTGAAAAATCGACTTGAAACAATAGAGAGTCAATTGGCTTTTCAGGAAGACGCCCTCGAGCAGTTTAACGCTGTTGTCGTTGGCCAGCAGAGGCAGCTCGAGGAGCTGCGAGTCCAACTTCGGTATTTGCAGGAGCAGTTGAAAGAGCTACCCGATTCTTCGCTTGACTCTCAGATCGACTCTGAGCAGGAAAAGCCACCACACTATTGATGTGCAAAAAATACAGCTGCGCAACTCGTTAGCTTTGATTTGAGTTCAGCTTCGGCTTGCTAATTTACTCAATGTGAGAGTCCAGTTAAAAAACCAACTCTGGATTGAAGCCTGAAGAAGGCCGTTAAGTTGGGTTTTGAGTAATCTATCTTTATTGTGGTACCCCGCACTAAAAAGTTGAAAGCGGGGGCTGTAGTTATTTTTTAGCCGACATAGAAGCTTGCTGCCACTGCAATGATCGTCATAGCGAAGACTGACCATTTGAGCGTTTTCTGTGTGCTGCGCACGGCGAACTTGACCATTAGGTAGGCTCCGGCCATATTGCCGCCCGCCAGAATCAAGCCGGGTACCCAGGCGATAAGATCAAAAATAAGAAAAATCCCCACTGACACCAACGTGAAAGCCAGCGTGCAAAGCATCTTTAGTGCGTTTGCTCGCATTAGGTCGTAACGGAGTCCGCCAGCCAAAGCGGCGAGCAGGATAAACCCAACTCCGGCCTGCACGAATGCCCCATATACCCCAGCGGCAAAAAGCGCCCACCAGGCCCGGCGACTGTGATTTGGAGACAGAGTCGGTGCATCGATAGGCGGGGAAATGATAACGGGCTTCAGCAGGATGAGCAGAGACATCACTACCAGGGTGAGCAACAGTATTGGTTTGAGATAAAGATTTGGCATCAGCGCAGCGGCGAGGGCGCCGGCTGACCCTCCTGCAAGAGTTGGTACAAGAATCGGCCGAATCGCAGGTCGATCCAGCGCCTGATTTCTATCAAAACCTACGACACCGACGATGCACTGCATCAGAACAGCTACCCTGTTGGTGGCGTTTGCGACATCAGCGGGTAAGCCCATGACCATCAGCATAGGCAGGCTCAAATTGGAACCACCGCCGGCCAAGGTATTGATTCCGCCGGCAATAAGACCCACCAACCAAAGCGCGAAGAACTTAAAAAGTGTGATTTCGATATCCAGAGTGGGGCCCTACTTTTCGTGTGACGACGCGACCGCGATAATTAACATTTTTCTACAGCTTATTTGTAAGGAGTATACTAGGTATCAATAATATGGTGGCTAGTCGCAACGGTCCTTTATCGCGTTTTCTATTTGCATCCCGTCGCCAGTTGTTCTACCGGTAAATTCGATACAAAGCAATTGCAGCAGCTTGACTAAATTTTCTGAGGCGGAAGCATCATATGGAGAGAACTTAAATTAATCGAGCAAGGACAAATGTCGCGCAAAGGCATGCTGGCCATTAATTCGCTTTTCAGTCGCGCTGTTGACATGGATCAATGTTTTTCTCTTGTGCCAAACTAATGTGATTATCGATTTTGTGACTGATTAGAACGCTTCGCTACTTTTAACAATACCTAGTGAAGAAAAGCCGCACTTTTGCTATGAACTCGGCTTTTTTGTTGTCGGCGCGGCCGGATACTCAATTGCGGGGTTTTTAAAATGTAAAACCTGTGCCAGGGATTTGTCGTAGAGTATTGAGGACGGATTGGTCTCGCTCGGTCTGTCCGCATGCAGGCGTCGGCTGTCACGATTGATAGTGAGTCAATAGTGCGAACACTCCGACTGTGCTGGAAGAGATGTTTAAAACAGGTAAACCATGTCAGAACAGCTAAATATAGTTATGGCCCAATTGAATTTTCTTGTTGGGGACATCGAAGGAAACACTGAACTAATCATCGCCCATGCAAAGCGGGCTGCAGATGACCTCGCTGCTGATGTCGTAGTGTTTCCGGAGTTGGCCTTAACTGGCTATCCGCCAGAAGACTTGCTTCTCAGACCCAGTCTTAAACCGAGGGTAGAAAGAGCTCTACAGTGCATTCTTCAGCAGAATCTTCCTTCGATTCTGGTGATCGGGTTTCCGGAAAACACCGGCGACGCAGTCTTTAACGCACTGCTGGTTGCTCACCAAGGTGACGCATTAGCCAAGTATCGCAAGCAGTGCCTGCCTAATTACCAGGTTTTTGACGAGAGAAGATATTTCGCCCCGGGTGGCAGTGCTTGTACGATTGACCTTAAAGGTACCAAGATTGCGTTTACCATTTGTGAGGATCTCTGGGAAGTCGAGCCTGCTCGTCAGGCGAGAGACGCTGGAGCAAAGATGCTTATCAACATCAATGCATCACCTTTCCACACTTCGAAGCTTGAGGAAAGAAAAGAGCTCATTTGCAAACGTAGCATTGAAGAAGGCTTTCCGGTCGTATACGTCAATTTGCTGGGCGGTCAGGATGAACTCGTGTTTGACGGAGGGTCTATGGCTGCCAGTGAAGGCGAATTGGCCTGTTTGGTGCCACAGTTTGTCGAAGGTTTGTTCCCGCTGCAGGTTCAAATCGACGGAAGTGGGAAGTGCCAAATCACTGCGCAACAGCTTTCTTCAGGCCTAAGTATCGAGGCTCAAGTCTATGAAGCGCTTGTTCTTGGGTTGCGGGACTACGTCTCAAAGAATCGATTTTCAGGAGTGGTCCTGGGTCTTTCAGGCGGAATTGATTCTGCCTTGAGTCTGGCCATCGCGACAGACGCACTGGGCTCTAATCGCGTCAAGGCAGTAATGATGCCATTTGCCTATACTTCTAAGCTCAGCCTCGACTGCGCTGAGCGGCAGGCTAAAACCCTTGGCGTTGATTATCAGATTATTGCCATTGATGAAATCTACGCGAGTTTTAATAATGCGCTGAAACAGGAATTCCAAGATCTGAATGTCGATGTCACTGAACAAAACATTCAGGCACGCGCGCGGGGTGTTTTGTTGATGGCGATTTCGAATAAAAAGGGCTTGCTGGTATTGACGACAGGCAATAAAAGCGAAATCGCTGTCGGATATTCTACACTTTATGGTGATATGGCAGGTGGCTTTGACGTTTTGAAGGATGTCTCAAAAACACTGGTGTATAAACTCGCTCGATACAGAAATGAACGGCAAGCAGATATTGAAGCGATCCCACACGAGGTGATCCAGCGCCCACCTTCAGCTGAGCTCGCGCCCGGACAGTTGGATCAAGACAGCCTGCCAGGTTATGACATCTTGGATGCGATCCTTGAGCTCTATGTCGAGCGGGATATGAGCTTCGCATCTATCTTAGGTAGGGGATTCCAAGAAGCGGATGTTAAGCAAGTGTTACGCTTGGTTGACCAGAATGAGTATAAGCGCCGTCAGGGCCCGATCGGGGTGAGGCTGACTAAACGTGGTTTCGGTCGTGACAGACGCTACCCAATCACCAATGGCTGGACTCTTGGCGAATGATTGTCCGAAGAGATTATGCTTCATCTGAAAAACACGACAATTGAAGGAATAGCTTTCTTGCCACGCAAAAGTGCCAAAATTCAGTTTAGCAGCCCAAAGGTTATAATGCTCAGGAAGGAGCGCCCGCTTGATGGCTGATTTCTCTGGGAGTTGATGATTTGCTGACTACCTGAGGTTCCGGGCCGCGCGGTAGGTGCTAACGGAGGATTTCCGCGATTGTCCCCAAGCAGTCCAAAGCTGACCGTGTAAAGCAGTGAGGGATCGGTAATTTCAGTCCTTACCCTAAAATCGCCATCATTATCGATAGAAACATGGTCTGGGTAGTTCTCTCTCAGCAGCGCTAGAGAGGTGTCGGCAAGGTCATTCAAACCCAGTCTCAGGTAGGATTCCACCATGATCGCCACGCCATCAGCTACAGCCGGCGTGCCTTGAAAATTTTCAACCACATACTGCCCTCGGCGCAATGCTGCGATATAGGCCCGTCGGTCCAGGTAATAGTTGGCAACGTGAATCTCATAGGCTGCCAGGTTGTTCCGAAGATATACCATCCTTGCGCGAGCATCTGCGGCGTAGGCGCTGTCAGGGTAAAGAGCCAGCAGTTGAGCAAAGTCGTTGAATGACTCCTGAGCCAGACCCGGATCGCGTTTGGTGTAGTCCACAGGAATCAAACTGCTCAGAATACCGCTCCGGTCGTTGAAGGAAGCCAACCCTTTCATGTAGTAGGCATAGTCGATGTTCTCGTTTTCAGGATGCAGTCTGATGAAGCGATCGGCTGCAGCACGGGCAGCCTCTTCATCGCCGTTACTGAAATAGGCATAAACAATCTCGATCTGAGCTTGAGCCGCGAAGCGGCCAAAAGGAAAGCGCGACTCGAGTGCTTGGTAAGTGGAAATCGCGCTCGCATAATTGCGGCTCTCCAGCTGTTCTAGTGCGCGTCGGTAAAACTGCTCCTCCGTCGTCAGGCCGGAGAATTCATCGGCTTCATCCCCGTCGAAAAGCCCGCATCCGCTCAGGAGCGTCACAAAGATTGCGGTACTTAGGATTCGGATCAAGGTTCGCTGTGTCATGTGTGGGTGCAGTATTGCTTAAAGTGTGCCTAGTTGTGGATATTTAACCACACAGCGAAGTTTAAGCCCAATTCCGGGGGAATACGGTTTTTGGCGACCTGCGCCAGATGAGTGTTTCTAAAGGTTCTTGTATCATGCGAGGATCATGGTGACGCAATTTGCAGATGAATCGGTCTCACTGAAGGCTCAGGTTACTCAAGATCACGCGGGTCACCGAATTGATCAGGTCGCGGCGCGCTTGTTTCCTGACTATTCTCGAGCAAGGCTACAGACCTGGATGAAAACAGGCGAGCTGACAATCAATGGTGAGCGCTGTAAACCAAAAGATTTGGCGTTCGCGGGTGCGTGGTTGGTTCTCGAAGCGAAGCTTCGGGCGCTTGAGAACTGGGGTGCTGAGAAAATATCGCTCAGCATCGTGCACGAAGATGAAGATCTGCTCATCATCAATAAGCAGGCTGGACTTGTCGTCCATCCAGCGGCCGGGCATCGCCAGGGAACTCTGGTCAATGGACTGCTGTATCACTGTCCAGCCCTTGAATCTCTTCCTCGAGCTGGAGTTGTTCACCGACTCGATAAAGATACTACGGGTTTAATGGTTGTTGCAAAAAACTTGAGGAGTCACCATGCCTTGACTAAGCAGCTTCAGTCGCGGTCAGTTTCCAGGCAATATGAGGCAATCGTTCAGGGAGTTATGACTGCAGGCGGGACTGTCTCGGCGCCTATGGCTCGTCATCCTGTGCATCGCATCAAACGCGCTGTTTCGGCTAATGGTCAGGATGCCATTACTCATTATCGGGTGGTCCGCCGTTATCCTGCCCATACTCATATTCGCGTGAATCTAGAAACCGGCCGAACTCACCAGATAAGGGTCCATATGGCTTATCTGAAATATCCAATTGTTGGCGATCCGCTCTATGGGGGGCGTTATCGCGTTCCGAAAAATTGCGGGACGGAATTATCAAACCTACTCGATACGTTCAGGCGCCAGGCCCTGCATGCGTCTGAGCTCAAGCTTTTGCATCCTGCCAGCAAGTTGGAATGCAAATGGGAAGCCCGGCTGCCGGAGGATTTTTACGGTTTACTGAACTTGTTACACCGGGATGTTGGAGAAGAGCAAGCTTGAGCGACCTGCCCCTGATATATCCTTGCTGGGAAGCGCCTGACTCAGTATTGGCGTTTGTCACGACTCGTTCTGGAGGAACTAGCCAGGCGCCCTACGGCTCATTTAATTTAGCTGATCATGTCGGCGATAATACCGAGGCTGTAGCCTTGAACCGGCTGCGACTGAGGGATATGTTTTCCTGGATAAATGGATGGCAGTGGCTTAACCAGGTGCACGGTGCGCGAGTAGTCGTAATACAGAGAGAAACAAATCCTGTTACAGCAGATGCGGTGATTACACGAGAAGCAGGGCTTGCGCTCAGCATACTGACCGCTGATTGCCTGCCCCTGTTGCTGGCCTCTGAGGATGGCAGTGAGATTGCGGCCGTGCACTGCGGCTGGCGTGGGTTGGCGGCAGGCATTGTGGCCAATACTGTTCAGGCTATGGCTACACCGCCAGACGCGATTCTTGCCTGGATGGGCCCTGCTATTGGTCCCTGTCATTTCGAAGTTGGGCCGGATGTGCATGGTGCGCTAAGTGCAGTACTTTCTTCCGAAGCGCTTGCAAGCGCTTTTGTGCCAGGAGCTGATGGGAAATTCATGGCGAATCTTTATGAGGTCGGGACAGCACTGCTCCAGCAACAGGGAGTCTCGCGAATAAGCGGGTGCAAATTGTGCACGTCTTGCGATCAGCAGCGATTTTTCTCTTACAGGCTCTCGCCAATTTGCGGTCGGATTGCGAGCACAGTTTGTATTCAACCAGCGTCATCGGCTTGAATCTATTTGCCAGGTTCGAGCATTGGTTCTTAGTGTCTGTCTAAAACCTAAACGTGCGCAATATTGAAAAATTCCAAGTTCACCCCAACCTTCTATGATGAGGTAGGAGAATTCGTAACCTAGTTCTAAAAACCTTTGTGATTGAAAGGATTGTGAATAATGAGATTGGATAAGCTGACAAGTAAACTTCAATCAGCACTAGCTGACGCGCAATCTCTTGCGATAGGTAAAGATCATAACCAAGTAAGGCCGGAGCATCTGATATTAGTGCTGATTGATCAAAAAGGCGGCGCAGTTCGCCCTTTAATGAGCCAAACTGGATTTCCTGTCCCGCAGCTTAGGCAAGCCCTAGAAGAATCAGTGGATGTTCTGCCGCTGGTTCCTGATCATGATGGTGAAATTACGGCTTCCCCGGAGTTGGCTAAATTGCTTAATCAGGCAGATAAACTCGCTCAGCAAAAGCGTGACGCTTATATATCTAGCGAGACTGTTCTGCTTGCAGCAATGCGAGGGAAGGATGGGGTAGGCAAAATTCTTAGCAGGTTTGGTGTTTCTGAGCAGGCGCTGGAAAATGCGATTAGCAATTTACGTGGTGGTGAGAGTGCTGACAGGGCTGACGCAGAGGATGCTTGGCAGGCGCTGAATAAATATTGTGTAGATCTAACGGAGCGGGCTAAGAATCTAGAGCTGGATCCCGTGGTGGGCCGCGATGCTGAGATCCGTCGCACAATTCAGGTTTTGCAGCGCCGAACTAAAAACAATCCGGTGCTGATTGGTGAACCAGGTGTTGGTAAGACGGCGATAGCCGAAGGACTCGCGCAACGTATCATAAATGGCGAGGTTCCAGAGGCCCTTAAGGACAAGAAGATACTTGCGCTTGATATTGGTGCGCTGATTGCGGGAGCCAAATTCCGGGGGGAATTCGAAGAGCGGCTGAAAGCAGTTATCAATGAACTTGCCAAGCAGGAAGGGTCAGTCATTCTTTTCATAGATGAGATGCATACGATGGTGGGAGCAGGCAAGGCAGAAGGTGCAATGGATGCTGGCAATATGCTCAAACCTGCGCTTGCGAGAGGCGAGCTGCATTGCGTTGGAGCAACAACTCTTGATGAGTATAGGAAATGCATTGAGAAGGATGCCGCGTTGGAACGTAGATTCCAAAAAATCTTGATCAGCGAGCCGACCGAAGAAGACGCTATTGCGATTTTGAGGGGGCTCAAAGAGCGATATGAGGTTCATCATGGTGTCGATATCACAGACTCCGCTATTATTGCCTCTGCTCGGTTGTCGCAGCGTTATATTACTGATCGGCAATTGCCGGATAAGGCGATCGATCTTGTTGATGAAGCGGCAAGTCTTATCAGAATCGAGATTGATTCTAAGCCGGAAGAAATGGATAAGCTTGAAAGGCGTTTGATTCAACTTAAAATAGAGCGCGAAGCGCTGAAGAATGATAAGGATGCCGCCGCCCTTGAGCGGAAAGGAAAACTTGAATCTGACATTTCAGGGCTGGAAAAGGAATATGCAGATTTGGACGAGATATGGAAGTCTGAGAAAGCGACTTTGCAAGGGGCTGCTTCGATCAGAGGGAGTCTCGAGCAGGCCAGGCAGGAGATGGAAGCGGCCCGTCGGTCGGGGAATCTGGCGCGTATGTCTGAAATTCAATACGGGGTCATTCCGGGGCTGGAAAAAAAGTTGGAACTGGCCAAAGCTGCCGAGGTGGCCGAAAAAAAATTGCTGCGTAACAAGGTAACCGAAGAGGAGATCGCTGAAGTCGTGTCTCGCTCTACTGGCATTCCAGTAAGCAAGATGCTCCAAAGCGACAGACAAAAGTTGCTTGAAATGGAACAAGCTCTGCAGAAGCGCATAGTTGGTCAGTCAGAAGCGATTTCCGCTGTAGCGAATGCAGTTAGGCGCTCACGTTCTGGCTTGTCTGACCCCAATCGGCCACACGGCTCGTTTCTGTTTTTGGGGCCCACGGGGGTGGGTAAAACTGAGCTATGCAAGGCACTTGCTGAATTTCTGTTCGATACTGAAGAAGCAATGGTTCGGGTAGATATGTCTGAATTTATGGAGCAACACTCAGTTGCAAGGCTGATCGGAGCGCCTCCGGGGTATGTTGGTTATGAGGAAGGAGGGTATTTGACTGAAGCTGTCAGACGCCGACCGTATTCTGTCCTGCTGCTGGATGAAGTGGAGAAAGCGCATCCCGATGTCTTTAACGTTCTTCTTCAGGTGCTAGACGACGGTCGATTGACAGATGGTCAAGGTCGAACAGTTGATTTCCGAAATACGGTTATCGTAATGACCTCTAATCTTGGGTCTGACCGGGTTCAGGAAATGATGAATTCGCAAACTGTGAGTGCAGATACTTATGACCAAGTAAAGCGCGAAATAATGGGAGTTGTGGTTAGCCATTTCTCACCAGAATTTGTCAACCGTATTGATGAGACCGTGGTTTTTGATCCACTGCACAAAGATCAAATTCGCCTTATCGCAGGTATCCAAATAGCTCTATTGAACGAGAGGCTGGCGAGCAGCAAGCTTAGTCTGCGAGCCAGTGATATTTTGCTTGATTATATTGCAGAAGTTGGATTCGATCCCGTTTACGGAGCCCGCCCGCTGAAACGTGCGATTCAGAATAGCCTTGAGAATCCGCTTGCGGAGCACGTATTGCGGGGAGCGTACAGCGCTGGCGACGTCATTGATGTCCATGTCGGCCCTAGTGGTGATCTGAAATTTGCCCTCTTGGCAAAAGTGTCGAAGCAAGCAGTGGCTTAACCCGGCGCGCCGAAGCAGTCAAATTGGCGATATGACGGCCTGTATTGAATGATCAGTCGAGCCGCAAGAGCTTGACTTTCCAGACGAAACTGGCAAAAATTCCTCTATTAGATGGTCGAAGCGAGCATCTCGCTTTAGTCTGTCGAAATTCGAACTTGCCATGATCTGGC
>DORE01000233.1:0-10934 GCA_003514305.1 Gammaproteobacteria bacterium
GCTTTAGAGCATGATTGAGACGAAACTGCTTGAGGTTTACACCAAGTGTGGAGATTTTCAGTAAGTTCTCCAGAGCGGATTGAGCTGGCTGATCGCCGGCGGCGAGTTCCTTCAGCCGTGCTTCACTGGCTCGCCCGCGCCTGGGAACGAATAGATCGACCACATGCCCTCCGGCGAGCGTCATAGCAGCTGCTGGATCCCGAATAATAAAACGGTCGCCATAAGCTAAAGAGAGAGGGCTTGGGCTCAGGATCTGGCAGTAGCCTTGCACGGGATCCAAGGCTCGGATGCTGATCAGATAGTGGCCGCAACCATGATAGAGGTGATATCGAGCGCTCGGTTTGAACCGATTCAAGAGCCCCGTTGCCAGAATACGACAATCAAAACGTGTTACCGTGTGATAAATCGTATTATCCATCAACCAATCGCCCCTTTTGACGATGGTCTGGTCGAGATTGATGCTGAGCGCAGCCCTCTGGCCTGGGCGCAGCGTTTGTATTGCCTTTTGGTCCAGGCGAATGCTTCGTACCCGAGCAATTTCACCACTGGGCCCCTGTAAGAGTCGATCGCCTACCTTTATCTGGCCCGAACGCAGACAACCCGTCACAACTGTACCAATACCTTTGACATTGAAGCTTCGGTCGATGAGAAAGCGAGCTTCCTGATCAAGTGGCTTTATTTCGCCTTTAAGTTTTTGCGCTGCCAGCGATATCAGATGGGCTTTAAGCTCAGAGACACCTGCACCAGTTATATTGCTTACTTGGAATAAAGGGGCAGTGAATCCAAACGTGGTAAGGAGCTCGGAGAGTTGTTGTTCTACTTCCAAAGTTCTAGCTTTTTCGACCCTGTCGATTTTGGAAATTGCTACGGTCAGTTGTTCTATGCCTAACAAACTCAGGATCGCGAGATGTTCACGAGTTTGCGGCATGATGCCGTCGTCTGATGCCACGACCAGCAAGGCTGAGTCTACGCTGCTTACCCCGGCCAGCATGTTGTGGATGAAGTCGGAGTGGCCGGGCACATCAACAAAGCCTAGGGTGACTTCTGATGAGGTAGGCCCGTTCTGGATCCTAAAGTGGTGATAGGCGTATCCAAGGTTGATGGTCAGACCCCGCTCTTTCTCCACCTGCAGCGTGTCTGTCTCTATCCCGGTGAGTTGCTTGATCAGCGCAGATTTACCGTGATCAACATGGCCAGCGGTAGCAACGATAAGCTGTCTAGAATCAACTGAGTTAATTTTAGTAAGCGCTGTGCTCATGTACTAAATCTTCAACATGGATAAGCAGCGTCGATCCGATTCTCATTCAATCGGGTTTAGCTCGATTGTATTTGAAGATATGATATGCAAAGACAAAAACAATGATCGCTGCGACAACAAACCCGGGATTGAGCAGGCCATTATTGAGATTGACGATCCCATAGCCGATCGATCCCGTCATCAGTGCATAGTAGAAAAAAGGCAGTAAGGTTTTTCTAATCACCGCACCTTCTTTGCCAATCAGTCCCGCAACTGCAGAAGCCGCCACCACGTTATGGACACAAATGATATTGCCAGAGGCTCCGCCAACTGCTTGCAACGCGACAATCCAGGTCGGGTCAACCAAGATACGCTCTCCGACTCCAAACTGGAAAAGAGAAAACATCATATTGCTGACGGTATTGCTGCCGGCTACGAAAGCACCAAGCCCACCGATAAAAGTTGCGAAGAAGGGCCAGGCTGCTCCAGCAAGATTGGCGACCCCCTCAGCAAGTGCGAGCGGCATTTGTTCAAAGCCCGCTGCACCGCCACTGCTGTTTATAAATACTTGTACCATAGGCACGGTAAAAACAAGCGCCGTCGAGGCTGGCACCAGCGTTTTAAGAGAACTGGAAAGCGCGAGTTGATAATTGGTAAAGCTGAGTTTATGCAGAGCTATTGTAATCAGACTCACCAGGATAAAAATAGTCCCCGGAGACCATAGTGGCTGGAATGAGGCAGAGATATCACTTCCGAAGATTGTTGGCCATGTCCAAGTGATTAGGGGATGGTCGTCGCGTAGATAAGTCTCTAAATTCAGTGCTCTTAGTCTAGTTAATACGAGCAACCCAGCTACAAAGACATAAGGGGACCACGCCGTGATGAGACTCATGCTTCTTGACTGCGGTTCAGTGGTGCTCTGATGCTGATGCTTGCCGCTCCACTCTGCCTCCCACAGTTCAGATGATTGAAAATCCCATGCCTCTGTTTTGTCAGGGATGAGAAAACCTGCTCTCGCAGCACTGACCACAATAGCAAGGCCGATCATACCTCCAAACATAGAAGGAAACTCTGGCCCAAGGTATGTAGCGACCAGTAGGTAGGGGACAGTCATGGCGAAAGCGGCGAACAGTGCAAATTGCCAGACCTGAAAGCCCTCTGCGAATGACCTCCTAGCGCCAAAAAATCGCGTCATAACTGAAGTGACCAGAAGCGGAATGAATGTTCCAGCCATAGCATGCACTAACGCAACCTTAGTCGCGATGAATTCAAGGAATAGTTCGAACTCACTAAATCCCCGAGCTGCTGCATAGGCAGACATTTCAGGGTCTGCCGAAAGCCCGGTGCCCACCCCTACCAAAATGGGTGTACCCATAGCCCCGAATGATACGGGTGTACTCTGGATTATCATGCCTGCCACAACTGCAGCCATCGCTGGAAAACCGAGGCCAACCATAAGCGGCACCGCGACAGCTGCAGGCGTACCAAATCCCGCAGAGCCCTCTATAAAGGACCCAAAAAGCCAGGCAATAATGATTACTTGGACCCGCCGGTCCGGGGTAATGTCGGAAAATCCTTGCCTGATTGTGGCGATTGCGCCGCTTTGTTGGAGTGTGTTTAGAAGCAGAATGGCACCGAAGATAATATAGATCAGTGTTCCAGCCACAATAAGACCGTTAACGCTTGCTGCCATTATCTTCGTCCCTGAAACTTCCCAGATAAGGTAGGCAAGGCCAGCCGCTACCACATAGGCAATTGGCATCGCACGGCTGGCTGGCCACCTTAGTATGACGAGAAAGATAGCAACCGAAATGATCGGTAACAGGGAAAGGAGGGCGAGGGCACTGGTGCTCATGGCTTAGTTCCGCCGATCTAATTGTTATTGTCGAGACCTCTAATCTGATAACAGCTTAGCAGATTATCATCCAGCAGATAAACCACGGCCCGAGTGGTAATTAAGAGAATTAGTACTGTTTACCTTACTAAGACAAAGTATGAACACGAAAGAGTGGTATGCCATGGATAGTTCCTACTCGGGCAAGGATCGTGAGGGGTCAACGTCACCATGCTAGTTCTTGCACGAATGTAATCGTGTACCAACGGAACCAGTGCAGGTTGTAAGGTCGAGCGAGCTCTGAGAAATTGAAAGCTCGCTACGCCCCAAAATTGAGCGATCGCTCAAACGCAAATGGGCTCAAGGCCTTAAAGACTCAGCAAAAAATTGGCCGTCGATATACCAGTGTAAAGCAACTCCCAGGTACCCTGCGATCTCTTGTGTATCTTGACGTCTCCATAGGTTTAGCTCCTGCATTCGCCATGGGGCATGGTTTGAGACAAAGCATTAGCGGCCTTGACTATTTTTCAACAGGGCTTGAGCAGCTGCCAGTCGAGCGACTGGCACTCTGGGTGGCGAACAACTTATATAATTTAGCCCCAATTTATGGCAGAAACTTATTGAAGCGGGATCTCCGGCGTGTTCTCCACAAATACCAAGCTTGAGACCTTCCCGCGTCGACCTTCCGCTAGCGACAGCCTGCTGCATGAGCTTCCCTACACCGGATTGATCAAGGCTGGCAAACGGATTTTGGTTGTAAATCTCTTTGCGTTGATATTCGTCGTAGAACAACCCCATGTCGTCTCTTGATAGCCCTAGTGTCGTCTGCGTTAAATCATTGGTGCCGAAACTGAAAAAGTCCGCGTCTTTTGCTATTTCGTCAGCCGTGATTGCTGCACGTGGTACTTCTATCATAGTTCCCACCAGATAATTGATTCTCACCTTGCGCGCCCTCATTACCTCTAAAGCAACGCGATGCACTGTGCGCAGCTGATCTGCGAGCTCTTCCCTAAATCCTATGAGAGGAATCATTATTTCAGGATTGACTTTGATTTTTGCTTTGCTTTTCAGAACTTGTGCTGCTGCTTCAAATATTGCGCGAGTCTGCATTTCAGTTATCTCAGGATGAAGGATGCCGAGTCGGCAACCGCGGCACCCTAGCATCGGATTTTCCTCGTGCAGAGCTTTGATTCGATCGATCACGAAATCGAAGGGCACACCTAATTTTTCAGCGAGTTGACGGCGCACCACGTCATCATGGGGCAGGAATTCATGCAGTGGTGGGTCGAGGAGCCGAATTGTGACAGGCCGTCCGTTCATGGTTTTGAAGAGCCCCACAAAGTCCTTTCTCTGAAACGGCAGCAGTTTCTTGAGAGCCGCCCGCCGTTGCACTTCGTCTACTGCAAGAATCATTTGACGCATATAGTCAATGCGGTCGCCATCAAAAAACATGTGTTCCGTACGGCACAGACCAATACCTTCTGCGCCAAAAGCGACAGCACTCTTTGCCATGCTTGGAGTATCCGCATTGGTCCTAACCTTGAGTGTCCGGTATTTGTCTGACCATTGCATCACTGTCTGGAACAACTCGTACGTGTAGCTCTTGTTAGCACGCATTGTCCCATCAAGAACTCGTTTCACCTCGGAATCGGCGCTTTCAATCATGCCCTCATAGATTGCTCCAGTGCTGCCGTCAATGGAAATATAGTCTCCCTCGCGTAAAACGACTTTGCCCGCGGCTAGGGTGCGCTTTTCATAATTAATGGAGATTTCTGTTGCTCCACAAACACAGACTTTACCTAACTGCCGAGCAACCAGAGCCGCGTGAGAGGAGACACCGCCTCTTGAAGTAAGTATTCCCTGTGAGTGCAGCATTCCTTTCAGATCATCTGGTGATGTTTCCGTTCTGCACAACACAACTTTATTGCCTTTGCGAGTCTCAATTTCAGCCGTTGCAGCGGTGAATGCGATTCTGCCGGTCGCGGCGCCGGGGCCAGCAGGTAATCCTTGGGCGATAACGGTTGCTGCTTTCAATGCCTTTGGATCGAAGACAGGCACTAAGAGTGAGTCGATCGATTCTGCCGGAATTTTGAGCAAGGCGGCTTTTTGGTTCATTAAGCGCTCTCGCTGCATCTCCACCGCGATCCTAATCGCTGCCAGTCCTGTGCGCTTCCCGTTGCGGGTTTGTAGGATGAATAAGCGTCCGTTCTCGATAGTAAACTCAAAGTCTTGCATATCTTTGAAGTGGCGCTCTAGTTTGGTTCTGACTTGCTCAAGATGCCGAAAGCTTTTTGGCATTGAGATCGCCATGTGAGATATTGGTTGTGGGGTTCTTACCCCAGCCACTACATCTTCGCCCTGTGCATTAATAAGGTATTCCCCGTAGAAGACCTTTTCTCCATTCGCTGGATCTCGGGTGAAAGCCACACCTGTGGCACTGGTTTCGCCGGCATTTCCAAAGACCATAGCTTGCACGTTGACCGCAGTCCCCCACTCCGCGGGGATCCCGTACCGTTGCCGGTAAAGAATTGCGCGCTCATTTTTCCAGGAGCTAAAAACTGCGCCAATAGCGCCCCAAAGTTGCTCATTGACATCCTGAGGAAATACAGCGCGAGTGCGTTTGAGAATCAGCGATTTGTAGCGTTTGACTAGTTCTTTTAAGTCTCTAGTGGTCAAATCAGAGTCAACAGAAACGCCTACTCGCTCTTTGAGTTTTTCGAGAACTTGATGAAACGGGTCTTCTTCTTCCTCGTTCCTCGCCTGAACGCCCAGGACAACATCTCCATACATTTGTATGAAGCGCCGGTAGCAATCCCAAGCGAAACGGGAGTTTCCAGAAACCTCCGCGAGGCCTTCAACCGTTGCGTCATTAAGTCCTAGGTTAAGAATAGTGTCCATCATGCCCGGCATGGAATCTCTGGCACCGGACCGGACTGACACCAGCAGAGGGTTCTTCCTGGCTCCGAAGCTTTTGCTTAACTGAGATTCCACAGATGCAAGTGCTTTCTTAACATCAGTGGTGAGTGTTTTTGGATATTTTTGGTCGTGCTCATAAAAATAGGTGCAGACTTCCGTGCTGATGGTGAATCCTGGTGGTACGGGAAGTCCAATGGACGCCATTTCTGCGAGATTCGCTCCTTTACCTCCGAGTAATTCACGCATTTTTGCATCGCCGTCAGTCTTGATGCCGAACTCATAAACAAATTTGCTTTCATTAACGTGGGCGTTCTTCCTGCTCGTTTTCTTGCGTCTAACCGATGCCATAGTTTTTTTCTTACATTTGAATTTAAGGAATGAGCTTCAGATTCAGCTGAAGGCACGCGCAGTTTACCACCTTAGCCTTTATCATGATGCGATTTCTTAATTTGCTAATCATCTTCCCTGCGCACAGAAACAAGTGCCTCATCAGAGAACCCCTGGTTAACGATGCAACTAATTACCATCGGTCTGCAGCATACTTCGCAGTCTTCGATATATTCTTGTTCAGTTATAGACGTATCGATTAGCAACTCGATAGGTTCTCCACAATAGGGGCAGTATGCTTTTTCTAGAGTTTGAATGATCACCAGTACACTACTTGACTTCTGAGATGAGCGTACCGCTCTGCAGAAAGGCTTCGATATTGTCCAAAACGAGATGCCCCATCGCGCGTCGTGTTTCTTCTGTGGCACTGCCGATATGTGGTAGCAGAATTACGTTATCCAAAGTTTTATAAGCGTCTGGAATTTGGGGCTCATTCTTATAAACATCGAGCCCCGCAGCTTTTATAGAGCCAGATCTTAGTGAATCGATGAGTGCGTCATCGTCAATGGAGTTTCCTCGCCCAACGTTGACTAAAATGCCTGATGGCCCGAGTTCTTTGAGGACAGAAGCATTAATCAGGTTGTCTGTTTCATCTCCACCGGGTAAAACGCACACAAGAACGTCTGAGATCCGGGCTAAATCTTCCAGACTCTCGCAAAATGTGTAGGGCAAACGCCTAGGTTGGCGATTGTGGTAAGCGATGCTCATCTTAAAAGGCTCTGCCCGCAAAGCGATAGCAGAGCCGATTCTTCCCAGACCCGCAATGCCGAGTGTCTTGCCTGCCATTGAAGTGCCGAAGGGAAAGGGCCCCTCGCTCCATTGGCCATCTCTGCTGAATTTGTTGGCTGCGACGATGTTGCGCATCGTTGCGAGGATCAGCGCCATAGCCAAATCTGCGACTCCGTCGTCCAGGACACCGGGGGTATTGGTTACGCGAATATTCAAATTTTGAGTCGTTTCAAGATCAACACCATCTACTCCAACACCGAAAGCTGCTATGAGCTCGAGTGACCTCAGGCGGTAAATAATTGGGTCGCACATCCAAGACGCAGTAGCAGCAACCCGGCAGTGCCCTTCGAGAGACTCGAGCAATTGATTTTTCTCTGGGTGCCGAAGTTTCCAGAGGTGATGGGTCTGATAGTTCGAGTCCAATCGCTCCAGCGTTTCTGGGTGGAATTGATTCACTATAATTATGTGGTCTTGCGTCGACATGATTGCAATCAATCTTGTATGGACTAAGAAATTGAAGTAGCAGTGTAGTACCATCACCATTTTCACTGCAAGCTGAGTCAGCTTCCGGGCGTGAAGAAACGGGCAGTAAGTCAGCTAATTATGAAGCAAAGGAAACGTGAATGACGCGGCAATCGGACGCATATAGGGCTCTACCTGCTATCGAAAAACTGCTTAAACGCGAAGAGCTCTCCGGGTTTACCAGTGTCTCCGAGCTTGCGTATGTGAAGCATGAAGCGCGCAATCAGGTAGAGCAGTTGCGCTCTCAAATTGCGCTAAGCAACCAAGAGGCCATCGGATGGGTGATCGACTCCGACGTACAAAAGGAGATCTGTGAGCGAATTACTAATTCTTTTGCCAATCGGCCATCCAGTACTTTAAAAGCGGTTTTTAATCTCACAGGTACGGTGATTCACACCAATCTGGGTAGAGCCCGCTTACCCGTCGAAGCGGTTGCGGCTATGGAAGTCGCTGCACTGGGAGATGTCAATATCGAATACGATCTTGATTCTGGTCAGCGAGGTGATCGAGATGAGCATCTGGAAAAGCTGCTCGCAGGCTTGACTGGGGCTGAAGCTGCGACGGTAGTTAACAATAACGCTGCGGCAGTTATGCTTGTTCTCAACTCACTTGCCAAAGATAAGGACGTTGTCATTTCGCGGGGCGAGTTGGTGGAGATTGGAGGAGCTTTTCGAGTCCCAGAAGTTATGGAAAGCGCTAGTTGTTGTTTGCGCGAAGTGGGAACAACAAATCGCACACATGTTACCGATTATGAACAAGCGGTTGATGAGAAGACGGCGTTGATCATGCGAGTTCACGCAAGTAACTATCAGATACAGGGGTTTACCGCGGGCGTCGCTGATAAAGAGTTATCCAAACTTGCGGCGGCAAAGGAGATTCCCTTTGTCTCTGACTTGGGTAGCGGAACCTTAATTGAGTTGTCTCAATATGGGCTACCAAAAGAACCCACCGTGGCCGGAACCATTGCTGCAGGTGCCGATTTGGTCACTTTCAGTGGCGATAAATTGCTCGGTGGTCCCCAATCTGGAATTGTCGCCGGTCGCAAGAACCTTATCGAAAAATTAAAACGTAATCCACTCAAGAGAGCGTTGCGCATCGATAAAATAACGATGGCAGCCTTGACAGCCGTTCTCGAGCTTTATCGGGAGCCTGAGTCATTACAAAGTCGGCTGCCCTTACTTCGCGATCTAACGCGCCCGCCGGAAGATATTCAAATTGTTTGCCAACGATTGGCACCGTTGTTGTCGGCCAAGTTGGCCGGACGGGCGAGAGTTGACGTGATGTCCTGTAAAAGCCAGATCGGTTCTGGCTCGCTACCAATGGACCTTCTTGATAGCTTCTCGCTCTGCTTTGATCCGATAGCGCTAAAAGGTAAAAGAGACGCCGCTTTGCTGAATCTGGCACACAAATTCAGAATGCTTCCTCGACCCGTAGTTGGCCGGATAAGCGATGGTAGATATTTCCTGGATATGCGCTGTTTGCGCGATGAGCATGAATTCATCAGCCAGCTTTCGGCGCTGAATATTACCTGATTAAAGTGTCTTGCGCTGGCTTTTTATGCCAAGTTGGAACAAGCCTAAGGACAAAACCGATGCACAAAGCATCAGCAACAATAGGGGAAAAGCTGTCCCGTTATAGACCCAGGCAACGGCTTGGGCTGCAACGGCCGAGAGTGCCATTTGCAAGAAACCGGTCAGGCCCGAAGCGCTACCGGCATATTGAGGGAATTCATTGATTGCGGCTGCCTGAGCATTGGGCAGCGTGATCCCATTACCAAAAACGGCGATGGCGACAGGGGCGAAGAGTGCCAAAGGATGGTTTAGGCCCAGCATCTGAGAGCCAAGCGCACCAATGATTCCCAAAAGTGCAATGCTGCCCCCAAGGCTGATTAGCTGATTAATACTGAATTGTTTGGTCAGAATTCTGGTGGCATAGTTTCCTCCCATAAAACCTAACGGAATCATGATGAAATAGTATCCGTAGTCGGTAGGAGGTCGACCGAACGCACTCACCATGATTTCTGGCGCCGCGGCGATGAAACTGAAAAACACCACGGAGACGAAAGCAGCACAAAGCGCGTAGCTCCTAAAAACAGCCGACTTAATCAAAAGGCCGTACGTAGACAGCATCGCGGAAAACCCTTCAAATGGCATGGGCTCCGCTAAAGTTTCGGGCAGCAAGTAAAACGTTATTGCGAACAGAATCATACTAAAGCCCGCCACAACCGAAAACACGGATTGCCAACCAAACATTGCCATCAGTTCTCCCCCCAATGCAGGTGAGAGCATCGGGATTACGACCATCACCATGACGAGAGTGGCGATAACTTTGGCGGCATCGGTTGCTTCATATACATCTCGCACCATGGCGCGAGCGAGAACCAACCCCACGGCGCCACCAAAAGCCTGAACAAACCTTCCTAAAATGAGCAATTGAATACTGTCTGCGAAAAAACAGGCTATGGACCCTAAAAAAGCAATACTTAGACCGATTAGCATGACCGGTTTGCGGCCGTGTTTATCAGAAATCGGCCCGTAATAAAGGGTTCCTAGTGCTATGGCCAACATGGATAGACTGAGAGTCAATTGGGCGACATCGTTACTTACAGAGAAGGTGTCTTGAATGACCGGAATAGCAGGCAGCAAAATCTGCATTGCAGTGGGCCCAAGAGCGGAGGCCACAGCCAGCAGGATGATCAGCTTTTTAGAAAATACAGTAGGGCTGGCCAAGGTATCTAGTCGGTTGAAAGAGAAGAAATGCCGTTTACAGACAAGCGTCGGTTTCGCAAGCTTAATGCTTGAATAAACTATCTTGATTATTCTGTGTATTCGAGCTTCTTTGCGCGCTGAGTATAACGTTCGAGCCCATCAGTATGGTTCGCTCGGCCTTACTGAGCTCAATTCCCATACTGAATGTCTGCTCGTGAAAGCGACGGACAATCTCAGCGGAATATGACTGGATACCTTGCTTTGAGTCGACTGGGTGATTAGTGCAAGAAATCGCTTCGCCAAGGCGGGTTCGCAGGCAAATTTGAGGATCTGTGCTTGCGGAGACACTAAGTATGAGACCGCCTTCCTCATGTCTGAAACGTGGCGATTTATGCATCATTGAGGTAACAGATTCGGCTATCGGCGAAGTGTCAGACACAATTTCTACAGGAAGACTAGTTTGCAGTCTTCGGATGACACTCGGATCCATCTGAAGCGCGCTCGCAAAATATTTATTCGCCCTCGTATAATTTCCCAATTGCCAGAGCGATTCACCCAGCCGCGCATTAATACGCGCCTTTAGAAGCACTTCCTGCTCAGG
>DORE01000233.1:11314-19916 GCA_003514305.1 Gammaproteobacteria bacterium
TTGAGATACCAGATTTCTGCTTTGTAGCTCTGATAGTAACTTTTATTAAGCTGGAATGCCCCGTTATCTGAAGCCTGGTCCAGTACCTTTGTCATTATGCCTGTACCTATCACTGCGACTAGTTCCGGTTCCAGCCATTCCGGAATATGAACGTCGAGAGGCGCGTAAGGCCTTACCCTGCTTTGCAGTACCTCAAAATCTGCAAACAGTGAGGCGGCCCGTCGCTCCGCGCGCCAGGCTTGCAAGCGCAAACCGAGTTTTCTTGCAGTCTGCGCAGCGAGATCTGTCCAGCGTTTACCGACACTGTTTTCTTTCTCTATTTCCAGCTGCATTCTATTGGCTTGCATATTGATCAGGGCGGCGTAGGCGTCCTTCTGCGCTTCATCAGCGCTGTAAGACCCATGCCGATCGGGTTGATTCATTGCAGCGAGAGATAGTTTGATTGCATCTTCCGCATATCCTGCCACTATGAGAAAGCCGGCACTTACCAAAAAGTGTTCGGCCCTGTTCATTGTGCTAATTATGGGCTCCTGTTGCTCTCGCCAAATTAGCATTCGCTTTAGTGCGTTGTGTGCTTCATCGAATCGCCCCTGGTTGAGCGTCAGATATAATGTGTAAATCCAGGGGTCTGCAACGCTGTCGGGATTGAGATATCTGGTTGCCCTTTTAAGGTAAGCTTCTGCCTGGTCGATTTCTAAAAGGCTAAGAGCGACTTCTGAGGCATTAGTTAGATAGACCGTATCACTGTCGCTAGAAGAGACTTCCGAGGGGCCCGCCTCATCAATAGCGCGGTCACAAGCGCTCGGTGCAGTTACTGGCGTAAGACTCGCTAGATCTGCAGCACAAATTGTATTCCAGGCCCTGGCACGTGCTCTGGGGTCTGCTTCGCCTTCGAGCACCTTCCTTGCACTGTTGCGAGCGGCCTCATACTGCTTCAGTTTGATAAGTGGCCAACCTCTGAAGGATTCTACACGTTCGCCGTAGATCGCTTCTAGCTGCTCCAGATACTCCAGCGAGATAATTTGCTCCCCCATCAACTGGTGCACGTAGCTCAATTGGTTTATCGTCAGATAGTGCCATTGTAGATTGCCTGATTCTAGTGATTGCTCAAGTGTTTGATAGGGCATAAGTTGCTCGGCACGATGCAGATGATAGAGCGCTCTTGGCATATTCCCCTCAATCGTTAATAGTACCTCCGCGAGTGCGAATTGTGCTGCGGGGGATTCGGGCTCTGCGCGAACCCAATGCTCGCTGAGTTCTCTTACTTTAACGTTCTCTTTGAGGTTCAGGGCGTCGCATATTTCTTGAGCTCGAGGGTTGCTGATATCAGTAAATCCAAAGCAAACGGGTTGCTGTAGTGCTGCTGAGAGTTCATCAAAGTCTGAGCCATCTTGGGCAAAAACCTCTAACGCTATGCAACAGAAACCTAGTATCTGGCAGAAATTAATTATCTTTCTGAGGATCGTCATAGCAGGGTGCTACGAGCTAGCTGCTCCATTGGAGCCTGCATACAATCACTGAAGACTTTTTCTTTTCCTGCGACCCCGGGAGCCAACTCAACGCGGTGGCCTAATACTTTCGGTAGCAGCAATTCAATGTCTTCTGCGCTAACAAAATTCCTGTGCTGTAGAGCGGCAGCAACCTGCAGTGCGGGTAACATGAGAACCAAGCTGCGCGTGGAGTTGCCCTGCAGAACTCTGTCGTCATCCCTCAGGTTTCTTGAGATATCTACGAGACAGGCCTTAATTGCAGTATGAATATTAACGTTGTCTTCAATGGCCTGTCGGGCCGACAGCACCTGCTTCCGGGTGACGAATTCGGGGGTCAGGAGGTCATTCCTCCGGTCTATGTATGTTTCAAGCACGCTCATTTCGGAGTCACGATCGATGTGGTTCATGGTGATCTTGAAGAGGAAACGATCAAGCTGGGGTGTTGGTAATGGATAGGTGCCCACAAGATCCAACGGGTTTTGTGTTGCTATCACAAAAAACAAATCATCAAGCAGGTAAGTCGTGTTATCGACAGTTACCTGCTTTTCTCCCATAGCTTCCAGCATGGCTGACTGAACTTTTGGCGAAGTTCGGTTAATTTCATCCGCCAAAACTATATGGGCGAAAAGCGGGCCTGGTCGGAAATGAAAGGCGCTAGAATTGGAATCAAAAACGGGCACACCTGTCACATCTGAGGGAAGCAGATCAGGCGTGAATTGTATCCTTCTGAACGCCGCAAATATCTTATCTTCAGTGCTCTCTTCGGATTTGATGGCTTCGCCTAATGCCTTCGCTAAGGTGGTTTTCCCAGATCCTGGGAAATCTTCCAACAGAACGTGTCCGCCCGCGACTAATGCGATGATCGTCAAATCGATCACATCATCCCTGCCGAGCACTTGCTTTTTGACTGAGCAACTGAGTTTGTGCAGTATCGAAATGGCTTGCCTTAGATCCTGATCGGCTGTCGGCCCCTCGGAAACGTCATCAGCAGGTGAACCGGTCTTCGAGTCTACAGGCAATTTGTCGGACATAATTGAATCCAAAATAAATGAAGGTCTGTTCGGCAATTGATGCTCAGCGAGTGAATGCCCAGGAATAAGGGTTAAGGAGGCCAATCGCTCGACGCCAGCCCGGAATGTTTTCACTCACTTCCTTGTTGACCTCGCGTCGTAGGCTATCCCAATAATCACTTCTGCTCTGCCGGTTAATACCTAGCGAACACGCAAGATGAGTCGCGGTAGCAGTTTGGATCGTAGGGGAGGTGATTGCTGCCCGCATAGCAAAGTGCTCTCGACTTTCGCCATAATTGCGAGTTATTCCCACCGCTGCCAATTGATCGAGCATCGCCCGGTATGCAAATTGGCTCTTTTTTTCGGTACTGCAAAACCCTGGTGCTACAGAGCGATAAGCGCGGGTGCAGTAGCCAAGGCATAGAATAGCAACTACGAAAGCAGCAATTACAGTCAAAAGAGTCTTGATGTCCATGAGTCCCGCTCGTTGAGACTCCATAAACTCTGTGTATGAAGTATCATCTCTGAGCATATCCCCTAACATCTGCTGTAATTCATTCTGTGGATCGGTAGACATATCGACGAGAGTTTTTTGCGGGGCAGGGTCTACAATTACCCATCCCACATCTTTTAAATAGATTTCTGGCCAGGCATGTCCGTGTACAGCTTGGATAAGCAGCGCAGATCCTCCAGCGCGATTTGAAGCAGGGACGGAATATCCAATCCCCACTCTGGCAGGAATTCCAAGGCTCCGATAGAGGTAAGTCGCGGCAAACGAGAAGTGCATGCAGTAGCCAGTGAGATCGCCGAATAGGAACGAAGCCGCCGGATCTTCCTCATAGGCGTGATCGTTTTTGAGGCTGTATGTGCCATTTTTGTCAAGATAAGACTTAATTGCCCAGGCGATAGCAAAAGGGTCATCGACATATTCGGGTTTGAGATCGGCGACGATTGTTTCGGCTAAGTCTTGATAACGGGTATCTTCGGGCAGAAGAAGATATTCTGACCGAACCGTATCTGACCAACTTTCTCGTCCAGCTTTCCGCCCAAGCAGGAACTCAAGATTGTAAGTTGGCGCCCACGACAGCGTGTCATAGGTCCGTTTAAATCTTGAGTTATTGGGGTTCGCCGCGCTAGAGTAGGTCACCGGAGTTTCGAGACCGAATGGATTGCGATGCGGAATCAGCATGCCCACCGTGGTTTTCACTTGCTTATGTTGTTCTTCAGATTCGGGCATCGAAGTCGCCGATAATTCGGAGTTCGTAAACGAAGAAATCAGGTCCACATCCATATCGTCCCGAGAGCTGTAATCAAGCATGACACCATTAAACTGGGAGTATGCTGACTCCCTAAAGTAATAGGAACCATTCAGGGGGCTATAATCGTCCCGAAACACGATGACGGCAACGGGCGCTTGTTTATCTTCGGAGGTGTTTTCACCGTCTCGAAATGGATTTTCCCTTTGACGCCTGCTTCCCGAAAGCTCTTGGCCGGTAAGGCCCATATCATCAGTGACGCTCGGAGTTGGTAACCCGAAGAATTGCACATAACCAATCAGTGATAAGCAAAGTAAAGCGATAACTACAAAGTGATAAGGTAATCGCCTCTGGTCTTTTTCGACCATCAGTAGCGCCGAAATTGTAATCACTGCGAAACAGCCGATCACCATGAGAATAGTTGCCGGATCAAGGCCTCGTATCAACGCATAATCCCCAATGAAAAAGGGGCGATGGATCATGCCGTTGCGGTGAGCGGAAAGTGTAATAATGAATGCAGTGGCGACGAAAAGAACCTCCAGGAAACTACCAAAAGGGGTCCTGAGCGCGAGGCTGCGCAACATGACTGATGCCATGAAGCCAATGCTGAACCACAACAGTGCTTCAGCAGTTTTGAATGCGCCGATCGGTGATAGTAGAGAAGACATTAAAGCAGAATTTACGATCAGGCCGGCTAACCAGTAGGTCAGAGCAACAAAACCCAATGTCGTTAGCGCGATCGATGAGAGTCGAACTTGATCGAGAGGCCTGGCGTTTACCCACCGATCAGCCGATAGACAGGCCGCGAGACAACCCAAGACAGCGGTGGCGGAGCCACTTTCGACCGTTAGGCTCAGACTTAGCGCCCAGAACGCACTGGCAATTATTACCGCTCGCAGCATTCCTGGTATGCGATGAAAAGTGTTTCTTGATGCCGGATTATTCATTGAATTCAGACCTTGCGGAGCGATCTGTCAAAGCTGACTCCGGTTTCGCGATCAATAACGACTGTGGATTCTACTTGTTGACCGATTTCGGTCAATAAATCAAGGAGTTCTTCGCGGCAACCCGGCTTCTGAGAGTGCATATTTGGTGAGAATTGTCGTCGAAGCATGAATTCCTGCCACCAATTCGGAGCCTGCTTATCCTGGAGGCTGTCCGTCGCCAGAATGAGCGAGCAATGGCCCGCATGGGCTGAAAGGGTTGATCTCAGGTGGTCGAGCCTAGCATGTTTTTCAGCCGCCGCGAATATGATGCAGTGTGTGGGTTGGGTGCTACCTGCCTTTTCGAGAAAGCGATCCAACCCATATGCATGGGCTCGCGGTAGTCCTCTTGATCCGGCTATAGCCGTCATAGCTGCAGCAAAGTCCGAGACAGGCTGCTCGTAGCCATCTGCACCAAATGCCCAGTCTTCACCTAGAGCGCCACTTTGTATGGCAACCCTGGCGATAGCAGCTGCCGCTTCGTCGTTTTCACTGGTGAGGAGATATGCGATTGTACGCGTGCTTTGAAAAACACTGTGCTCGGGAAGCCGCACGTTGAGCTGTCGATTTCTTGCGTAGACCTTCCACATAATGTTTTTAATTGAATCTCCCGGCGCGTACGGCCTAATTTCCAAACGGTCGCCTTCTGGCTGGCCACTCGCGTTAGGCATACCATCTTCTGCAGTCATGGAGCGCAACCGGGGAAGCTGTTTAATGGCATTTAATTGCGGCAAGGCTTGGCATCGCACTTTTTGGCTCATTCGCCAGGAAAATTGACATAGACCTAGCACATCCTGCACCAAAAATTCTCTAATCAATAAATCAGTCAGGCAGCGTTTTTGCGGGAGGACCTCTTCATAGAGCGTCTTGTGCTCACCTAAGCGAGTTCGAGTTTCAATTGAATCGGGGAAGGTGATTTTCCAGCTTAGCCTAACCAGAGGGGAGATCGTTGCTGATGGCATGCTGAAACCTGTTTCGTTGGGATAGCCGACCTCAACTTCCACTTTTTCAGAAGGACCGAGTCTGGCCATTTCCCGATGAATCCTTCGCTGCATGGACAGCCCGAAGCCGACGGTACAAAACAAACAACTTATCAGGATAGTCAGCGCTGATATGGTCAGCGCGAATACCACGAGATCCATGGAGCCATAGCCAAAAGTGCGCAGTGCCCAAGAGGAGACCAACAGGGTTGTTAGGCCTTGTGGGGTAAGGGGGAACAAACCCGCGAGAGTAAGTAAAGATTTTTTGGCCGCCAGCAGAGCGGCAACTGGTGTGCGCTGTGACAAAGCGTTTGGGTCTCAGGAATATGATCGAGAGGGAATTCTGGCATGAGCAGAAGAGCAGCTCAATAAAAATGGTCAGGTATGGGTCCGTTCTGGTCGAGTGGGTTGGCCATTCGCTATTTAGAATCGTTGGTTTGCGTCACCGGAACTGCCCGCGGCTGACGTTGTGCGGTCAGATTTTTATCTAATGACTCGATTGTCGATCAACTGTTCGACAACCGCCGGTTCGGCCAGTGTCGAGACATCTCCCAGTTTTTCAAGCTCATTCGCAGCAATCTTTCGCAGAATTCTTCGCATTATTTTTCCGGAGCGAGTTTTTGGGAGTCTGGGTGCAAACTGGATAATTTCTGGTTTAGCGAAGGACCCGATTTCACCGGCGACGAATTGAGTGAGTTTCTGGCTAAGCGTATTGCTCGGTTCGGTACCGGTCATGAGAGTGACATAGGCATAGATTCCCTGACCCTTTATGTCATGTGGATAGCCGACAACGGCAGCCTCGGCCACAGCATCATGGAGCACAAGCGCACTTTCTATTTCTGCTGTCCCCAATCGATGGCCGGAGACGTTTATAACATCGTCTACTCGCCCCGTTACCCAGTAGAAGCCGTCTTGATCCCGCCGGGCACTGTCTCCTGTCAAATAATAGCCTGGATAGGTCGAGAAATAGGTATTAATACAACGCTCATGGTCGCCAAAAACAGAGCGAATCTGGCTTGGCCAGCTTTGAGAAATCACAAGATTTCCCTCAGCTGGGCCATTAAGTTCATTTCCAGCAGCATCCAGTAAGGCGAGCTTTACCCCAAAAAACGGTTTCGTTGCGGAGCCAGGTTTGAGATCTGTAACACCCGGGAGGGGGCTAATCATGATCGCGCCAGTTTCAGTTTGCCACCAGGTGTCTACAATCGGGCAACGCGCCTCGCCGACGACTGAATAGTACCATTCCCAGGCTTCAGGGTTTATTGGCTCTCCAACAGAACCCAGTATTCGAAGAGAGGTGCGAGACGTTCTAGTAACCGGTTTGTTGCCCGCGGCCATTAACGCTCTGATGGCCGTCGGTGCTGTATAGAAAATATTGACCTGATGTTTGTCCACTACCTGCCAGAACCGGGAATTATCCGGATAGGTTGGAACCCCTTCGAACATGAGGGTAGTCGCTCCGTTGGCTAGCGGCCCATAAACAATGTAGGAGTGGCCGGTGACCCAGCCGACATCTGCAGTGCACCAGTGAATATCGTTATCGTGATAATCAAAAACGTACTTGTGTGTCATCGCCGCGCCAAGTAAGTAGCCTGCGGTGGTATGCATAACCCCTTTAGGCTTACCTGTGGAGCCTGAGGTGTAAAGAATAAACAAAGGGTCCTCGGCACTCATGATTTCTGGTTCGCAGTGAGAACTCGCTTGAGAAACGGCTTCCTGATAATCAACGTCGAGACCTTCAGTCCAGCGGATTTCAGCGCCAGTTCGCCTGACAACAAATACCGAATGGACATTGGGGCATTCATTCAGCGCCATATCAACGTTTGCTTTCAGTGGTATGGTTCTACCTCCCCGCACCCCTTCATCCGCCGTGATAACGGTTTGGCAGTTCGAATCCAGGATACGGTCTTTGATTGATTCAGGTGAAAAGCCTCCGAATACTACTGAATGAATTGCACCTATTCTTGCGCAGGCGAGCATCGCGTAAGCTGCTTCTGGGATCATGGGCATGTAAATACAAACTCTGTCACCTTTCGTCACGCCTCGAGTTTTCAGCGCGTTTGACAATCGGCATACGGCGTCATGCAGATCACGATACGTTATCTTGAGATCCTTGTCCGGTTCATCTCCTTCCCATATTATTGCGATTTGATCGCCACGGTTATCCAGATGCCTGTCAATGCAGTTATAGCATGCGTTGAGTTTAGCGCCGCGGAACCAACTCGCAGTGGCGGTGGTGAAATCACTGGAACACACCTGATCCCACGGTTCATACATTGTAATAAATTCGGCGGCCTGTTCGGCCCAAAAAGCCTCGGCATCATTGATTGATTTTTGATACATCTCATCATACTGAAGGACGGAGAGGTGACTTTGAGATGCGGCGATCTTTGATACAGGGATGATTTTTTCTTTTGGCATGTTGTTCTCTCGGGCGGCCCATGTATAAAACAAGTTGCAACTCAAGCGATTAACAGTCGTCCTTGAAGAGCTCAGGGCACGTGAGCGGTTCATTCACGACAATCTTAAAGTTTTAGAGAAGGGCTAGCAGTATGCCCTAAAGGTTGTGGTGCCTCAACAAACAGTCACCTACCTTCTATCAGTCCTGATAAGAATGAGAGATATCGACTAAATCGTTAAAGTGATGTTGTCGATCAAGCGAACGTCTCCTACAAATGCAGCAGCGAGAATAACGAGGTCCGTGTCATTTTGTGACGCCATCTCCAGACTTCTGGCATTGCATATGTTGAAATACTCCGTTTTCAATCCGCGTAAAGAAAGGGAATGCTTGGCCTCGCTTTCAACTTGACGGTATTCTTGATTGCCTTGTCTGATAAGTCTTTCAGTTTGCTGCAACTCTTCAAATAAGGCTGGAGCAATCTG
>DORE01000132.1:0-2357 GCA_003514305.1 Gammaproteobacteria bacterium
AGACTGCCACCTTCTTCTAAATTTCTTGCGGCCCCGAAAAAGCGCTTGGGGCGCTCAAGTGCGTGTGCGTCCACTCCACCGGTGAGCACTTTGCCCGAAGAGGGCACAATTGTGTTGTAAGCTCTTGCTAGCCTTGTAATTGAATCAAGGAGAATCACGACATCTTCCTTATGCTCAACCAGCCTCTTGGCTTTCTCGATAACCATCTCTGCAACTTGCACGTGACGTGAAGGTGGTTCGTCAAAAGTGCTGGCAACGACCTCTCCCCTGACCGAGCGCTGCATCTCGGTGACCTCTTCCGGACGTTCGTCAATGAGCAAGACGATTAAACGGCACTCTGGGTTGTTTCGGGTTATCGACTGGGCAATGTTTTGCAGTATAAGTGTTTTACCTGCTTTTGGCGGTGATACCACCAAACCACGCTGTCCCTTTCCGATTGGAGATGTCAGATCAATGACACGGGCGCTCAGATCTTCGGTACTTCCGTTGCCCACCTGAAGCCCCAATCGGTCCTGAGGAAATAGTGGGGTCAGATTCTCGAACAATATTTTGTTCTTTGAGTTATCAGGTTTATTGAAGTTGATCTCGCTGATTTTCAATAAGGCAAAATACCGTTCGCCATCTTTCGGTGGCCTGATTTTTCCTGCGACAGTATCTCCAGTGCGCAGATTGAATCTTCTGATTTGACTGGGAGATACATAAATATCGTCTGGGCCGGCCAGATAAGAGGAATCGGCCGATCGCAGAAAGCCAAAGCCATCCTGCAAAATCTCCAGTACGCCGTCGCCATAGATGTCCTCTCCGTTTTTCGCGTGTTTCTTCAATATGACAAAAATAATGTCCTGCTTGCGTGTGCGGGAGACATTCTCCAGCCCCATTTCCTGAGCGGTTTCAATCAGTTCGCCTATTGGCTTCTGTTTCAATTCGGTGAGATTCATAGTTGGGAGTCTTTCAGTGTGGGCGAGCAGAAGATTGGGTAAGGGCTCAGTTGCTTAGGCTAGCGCCGCCTTCTCGTCCGCATGCTGTCAGGTTAAATGGTATGTTGGGAAAATGTCGGAAGCTTATGGAAAGATAGTTAGTTGAAACGTGAACCAATAACTTGATTGCCTATCCCGGGAACTGCAGTTTATTGGAAGCGTTTATCGCCGGCATCACGGTCCGGCCTTCTGTTTTGCCTCATACTGATGACTTTATTGTATGGCTCTGGGTCACCGTGTTGACCGTGCTCAAGTCTCTTCAAGGGTTGTCGCGTCTAGCGACGTTGTAACTGCGAACATCACGACCACCATAGGGCGTACGCTAGCCTTTTAAATCATTGATGTAGTTAAGTTGGTAGTCGATGGGATACTGTAATAAGCGTGGGTCGTCAGATGCCTACAGGTGCAAAAAAACTACCAAGTACCCTTTAATTACATACGCCGAAGGCCTCGACGCGTTCCTATTAAACGCAATTTAGATTGCGCTGTCAATAAACTCGGCGAGCTGAGATTTAGAGAGAGCGCCAACTTTTTCACCGACTTTATCGCCGTTTTTGAACAGGAGCAGCGTAGGAATACCGCGGATACCGTATTTGGGCGCGGTCTCGCTGTTTGCATCGACATCCATTTTGCATATCTTCAATTTACCTTCGTAGTCGACGGCGATTTCTTCCAGGACTGGGGCAATCATCTTACAGGGCCCACACCATTCAGCCCAAAAGTCTACCAGTACTGGCCCATCGGCCTGTAAAACGTCTTTTTCAAAGCTACTGTCTGAAATGTGAACGATGTTTTCGCTCATGAGAAAATCCTTATAAATGTTAAAAAGTGTACGGCCTTCGTGTAAATTAACATGCTGTGTTTTGAGCGGTTTGGAAAGATCGAATCAGCGCTTGCCCAAGACTACTGTGGCGCAATCATAAGCTTAATTTAGAATGAATCAAGGCTTTGTGCTATTTCATGGGGTTGTTCAAATTAGTCTCTTTCCCGCAATAAATGACCCACATGCTTCGCAAAATAGGTCAGTATACCGTCTGCCCCTGCGCGTTTGATGGCCATCAGGGATTCCAGAGCAATACTATCTTTATCTAGCCAACCATTTTGAAACGCTGCCATATGCATTGAATACTCTCCGCTCACCTGATACACCATGGTTGGGACGCCCAGTTCCCGCTTTACCCTGCTGACGATATCGAGATAAGGCATACCGGGCTTGATCATTACCATGTCCGCCCCTTCTGAAATGTCGAGGGCCACCTCGTGAATTGCCTCATCGCTGTTGGCGATGTCCATTTGATAACTATTCTTATCGTTGGCACCTAAACTTACGCTGGAGCCTACGGCGTCGCGAAATGGTCCGTAATACGCTGAAGCATACTT
>DORE01000132.1:2740-27107 GCA_003514305.1 Gammaproteobacteria bacterium
CAATGCGCCCATCCATCATATCAGATGGCGCAACAACATCGGCTCCTGCTTCTGCGTGAGAAAGTGCCTGTTGACAAAGAACTTCGACGGTTGCCTCGTTAATCACGTAGCCACTGTCATCAATAATACCGTCTTGTCCGTGAGTGGTGTAGGGATCAAGTGCTACATCCGTAATAACGCCGAGATCCGGAAAACGAGTTTTCAGGGCGTTTACGGCGTTTTGAACCAGGCCGTCGGGATTGTATGCCTCTTTTCCATCGAGACTCTTGGATTCCTGCTCGACAACAGGAAATAGTGCGATAGCGGGGATTCCCAGTTGGATGAGTTCTTCGGCCTCTTGCAGGATAAGATCGACACTTAAACGATAGACCTCGGGCATTGAGGGCACCGCCTGCTTTTCGCCAGTCCCCTCTTTGACGAACACCGGGTAGATTAGATCGGCTGTGCTTAACTCTGTTTCGCGCATAAGACGACGTGAGAATTTGTCTCCACGCATCCGTCGCATGCGGGTTAGGGGGAATTTTCTGTCAGTCTGAATATTGGGCACGATAGACTCGCTGTAAGGCGATCCTGGTACCAGATCGCTTGTTATCTCAAGAGCTGGGAGAGATTATAGCGTAGTCGTTCAGAGTTACTAACCTGATTTATGCCGATCCCTTTAGCTGAGACTACGACTCGTTGAGCTTCCAGTGGCAATGATCGGCTTGAAACAAGGATTCAGCGTCCCATGAGTCATTCCGGTTTGAGGTATAAAATGTGAGTAAAACGAAGATCTCGGTGATTGCCGCCCTCTTTATAACCCTGGGCTGTTTCTACTTTTTTGATCTCGGGCGATTTATTACGCTCGCATTCGTGCAGTCGCAGATTGTTGCGCTGCAAGAGTTTAAAGAAACAAGCTTTCCGGTCGCAGCAGTCCTGTACTTTTTTGGATACTCGGCGATGTCCGCATTATCAATTCCCGGAGCAGCCATTATTACTCTCCTTGGTGGGGCCGTGTTTGGATTGTTCTGGGGGACCTTGCTGGTGTCTTTTGCCAGCTCGATTGGCGCCACAACAGCATTTTTGATTTCTCGAGTGCTCTTGCGCGACTGGGTGCAGTCGCGATTCGCTGAGTCTCTCAAACCCATCAATCAGGGCATCCATAAGGACGGCGGCTTCTACCTCTTTTGTCTGCGCATGGTCCCACTCTTTCCTTTCTTTTTGGTGAATCTGGCGATGGGTCTCACGTCCATTCGTGTGGGATCGTTTTATCTTATCAGCCAGCTGGGCATGTTGATGGGAACGGTGGTTTACGTTAACGCAGGTGCAAAGCTGGCTCAGATCACTTCGTTGTCAGGGTTAGTGAGCGTCCCGGTTCTTTTCTCGCTGTTCCTGCTCGGCGTGTTTCCCTTGGCCGGAAAATTGATCGTGAATCGGTTGAAAAGCAAAAAGCTAACAAAGCAGTATCCCCGGCCAAGAAAGTTTGAAGCAAATGTTGTGGTGATAGGAGGAGGATCTGCAGGGCTGGTTGCCGCAATCATCGCATCAGGCTCGAAGGCAAAGACCGTACTTATTGAAAACCACAAGATGGGCGGCGACTGTCTCAATACCGGTTGCGTGCCAAGTAAGTCTCTGATTCGTAGTGGCCGCATCATGTCTTACATTCGAAGAGCTGAGGAATTCGGACTCGCAGGTGCTACCGCGCAAGTCGACTTTGCCGCGATTATGGAGCGGGTGCAACGGGTTATTAAAACTATCGAACCTCACGATTCAGTTGAGCGGTTCACATCGCTTGGTGTTGAATGTGTACAAGGTGAAGCCTTGATAAAAACTCCTTATGAAGTCGTGGTTGGAGAACGCACTATCACGACACGATCAATAATTGTTGCTACCGGCGCGCGCCCCCGGATACCGGAGATCGCAGGCCTCGAAGATGTTGGCTTTCTGACTTCCGATACCATATGGGGACTTCGAGAGCTGCCAAAACGGCTTCTTGTCGTGGGCGCCGGGCCTATAGGCTGTGAACTGGCACAGGCGTTCAGTTATCTTGGCTCGCAAGTGACTCAGGTCGACATGGCTGATCGCATAATGCCGAGGGAAGACGCTGAAGTGTCAGCAGCGGTTTTAACGCAATTCAAAAAAGATGGCATCACTGTGCTGTCTCGGCATCGTTTGCTCCGTTTCTCTGCTGAGAACGGAAAGAAAACTCTTGAAATGGAGCACGATGGCGAGATAAGAATATTCCAATTCGACGAGGTTTTAATAGCGGTCGGGCGTAAGCCAAATACTGAAGATTTCGGTTTGCAAGAGCTGGGTATTGCTCTGACTCCTTCCGGGACGATCGAGATAAATAATGCTATGCAGACGTCTTATTCGAATATTTATGCTTGTGGTGATGTTGCAGGCCCTTATCAGTTTACGCACATGGCTTCTTTTCAGGCTTATTTTGCCTCCGTGAATGCCGTGCTCGGAGGGCTTTGGCGTTTGCGTGCTAACTATCGGGCAGTGCCGTGGGCAATATTCACTTACCCGGAAGTGGCGCGTGTGGGATTGAGTGAACAGGAAGCGCATGAACGACGTGTGGACTATGAGTTAACGCGCTATGGAATGGATCGTCATGATCGGGCACTGGCAGATGGTGAAGCGCAAGGGTTTGTCAAAGTGTTGACTGCTCCTGGCACAGACAGGATTCTGGGTGCAACTATTGTGGGCTACCACGCTGGCGAACTCATCGGAGAGTTCGTATTTGCCATGACCCATGGCTTGGGCTTAAAGAAGATTTCCGCCGTTACTCACATTTATCCGACTTTTTCTGAATCCAATAAATTCGTAGCCAATGCGTGGCGAAGCGCTCGCCTACCTGAAAAGTACCTTTCCTACATGGAGCGCTTTTTTCAATGGCAAAGACGAGGTTAGCAGATAAACAAAATTAGTCAGCCTCTGTTCCATTCAGCGAGATAGCTCTCAAAATTAAGCGTGTCATTGGCTTCGATTTCAGCCTGCCTCTTGAGAGAGCGTTTGCTTGCATTTATAAAGCCCATGAGTGCGCCTTTGTTCAGGCGATCTCCAAGAAGTTCCTTTTTAATAATTTTTGACCTTTCGATTGAAAAATCAGAAAAAGACAAGCCGTATTCTCTCATTTCTTTAAGCATCTGTCCGGAAGGCGTGAGATCTGGATCTGCAACCTTTGCTCGCTGTTTGCTAACTGCACTATTATAACCTTTCTCACGATGGCAGTAATTCAGTATTGTGCTACTGTGATAAATTTCATCAAGCAATGATTCGGCCCAAACCCTCATAGATATATCTCGCCCGGCTTGAGATAGCGTCAGCTTGGGATCGCGGCCGTATTCAACGACCAGGTCTAGGTTTTTTGCGACTTCGAAGAACTCGCTTTGATTGCATTGCGGGCTATCGTCGAGCAGACAGTGAAGCAGGAAGCTGTCAAGGAATTTGATTTGTTCCGAGTCGACTCCTAAAGGAAGGAACGGGTTCAGGTCAAGCGCTCGCACTTCGACATACTCTATACCGTCCTCGATCAACCCATCCAGTGGTTTAGTGCCACTATGCACATTTCGCTTGGGACGGATGGTAGAGTAGAACTCATTTTCTAACTGCAGCAAATTGGCGTTAATCTGCACCGGTTGATCGTCGCTTTTGCGACTTATTGCCTCATAATCCGAAAAAGGCGTGTGCATTGCGCTTTTGAGACACTCTACATAGGCGTTCAAGTCGTTGTAGCAAACAAATAGGGATTTTTGCGCCTCACTTTTGTAACCGAGGCTGCCCATGCGTAAACAGGTTGCGTTCGGGAGATAAAGACTACAGTCATCAAATTCTTTCAGCGAATGCTCTCGGCCCTGCACGAAGCTTTTGGAAGCCGCTGGGGAAGCTCCAAAAAGATAGACCAGTAGCCAGGAGAATCGATGAAAGTTTCGGATTAGGTGCAAATAACGTGAAGTTTTGAAATCTGTTAAGGACTCCTGGCTTCCACATATCTCTCTAAACGGCTGCCAGAATGAGTCGGGCATTGAAAAATTATAGTGCAAGCCTGCGACGACCTGCATGATGCTGCCGTAACGATGATGCAATCCCCTTCGGTATAGGGTTTTCATCCGACCGATATTGGATGAGCCATACTGAGCTATTGGTATCTCTGTATCTGGGTTTAATGGGCACGGCATACTGCACACCCAGAACATTTCTTGCCCCTCGAGATTCTGCAGAGAGAAGCGATGAATGTTTTCCAGCATATCCAGGCAATCTTGGATGCCGGCATAAGCCGGGGTGATGAATTCGAGTAGTGACTCTGAGAAATCGGTGGTGATGTAAGGGTTAGTGAGTGCGGACCCCAAGGCCTGAGGATGTTGACGAGTGGAGATGCTTCCCGTTGGTGAAATCCGCAAACACTCCTTCTCGATCCCGCGCTGAATGCCGCCCCAGGCCTGTTTGAATTCAGGTAATTTATATCGATCGAGGCTGGCTTGAATAATTTCTGACATGCATCCCTCTGCCACGCTGACCGAACGAAAGTCGGTGACAGCACATTCCATAATAAATGACTATGGCTCTATGAACCACCTGCCAGCAATTGTTTTGCTCAGTCTTCTTCGATTTGCTTGAATCGCTTAATCAATCGCCGTTGTTTCTTATTAGGGCGAGTGGGTGATGGCCAGTGGCTTGATTGTGCTTTGCGTTGAGCCGCTCGCTCTTCGCGGTGCTTGATGCTCTCTGTTGTTTCTTCGTAGAGAGACTGCGCTTCCTGCGCGCTCCGACGCCTATCTGAAAGCTTGGTCACTATCACGGTTTTTTCATCGAAGCCTTGCCGGAGGGAAATGCGGGTGCCAAGGGCGATTTCTTTGCTGGGTTTGCTGCGCATCCCATCACAATGCACTTTTCCTCCCTCAACCGATTGTTTGGCAATCGCGCGAGTTTTGTAAAAACGCGCTGCCCATAGCCACTTGTCGAGTCTGACTCTCGCTGGCGCGTTGGTTACTGATTCGGAAGAGGACTTGGGCATTGAAGGAAAACCTGAGTGTAGAGACGGTTTTTATGTCCTGGTTCGCGGCAGCTCTACAGGCTGCAAACCCAGCTTTGCGGATTTCTCGACTGTTTTACAGGGAATTTCGACTTGCGTCACGTGGATATTAATATGTTACGTGTCATGAGCGTCAGCGCCTGTTCGTTCGTGACTACTTGTTTTTCCCCAAGTGTTGAAGCGCTAGGTGCAGCCAGTAAAGTTTGTTGAACTGACGGTCTGAAGGGGGCCTGTCCATGCTATGTCTGCCGTTATTTCCGCATCATATCAAGGAAGTATCATTGTACAGAAGCTCGCTGCAGGATTTATCGTAATCTAGCTGCCAAAGATGAAAGGGATGTATCCTGATGTAACAGCCTGTTGCGGAGATCTCCCGCAAGCTTGGCAAACATAGAGAACTTGGTGCAAGATTCACTCGCTCTTTTCGGGCAGCCGGGAGGCTCAGATGGAATACCCAGCACAGCTTCAAACCATGCACGAAATCGCATATGCCGCAGGACAGCAGATTATGCGGATATATGAAAGTGGTTCGCCAGTTGAGGTTGCCGCTAAAGACGACGAGTCGCCCCTCACGGAAGCCGATCGCAGGGCGCATCACCTGATTGTTGATAAACTTTCTGACTTGTCTCAACGGTTCCCAATATTGTCTGAAGAGAGTGAAGAGATCAGCTATTCGGAAAGAAGCGGTTGGCAGACCTACTGGTTGGTCGACCCGCTCGATGGCACCAAGGAGTTCATCAGTCGGAACGGCGAATTCACAGTAAACATCGCGTTGGTTGAAAACGGCATCGCTCGCGCAGGCGTCGTTCATGTGCCAGTCTCAGGGTTAAGCTACATCGGTGAGCTTGGCTATGGTGCTTGGAAAATTCAATCGGGTGCTACGGCGGAGCGGATCTCTTCAAAAGAGATGACGCTCGGTAATCAATGCCTTCGCGTAGTTGCTAGCCGTAGTCATCTGGGTGAGCGCGAGCAGCGGATCGTAGCCCGACTACGCGAGCGCTTTGCTGATCTCGAAATCGTTAACATGGGCAGCTCGCTAAAGTTCTGCTTACTGGCAGAGGGTAAAGCTGATTTCTACCCTCGTCTGTCACCCACAAGCGAGTGGGATACAGCAGCAGCCCACGCAGTGCTGAGAGCAGCGGGCGGTGACGTAGTGACTGCGGATTTTCTCCCGCTTCGGTACAACCAAAAAGCGGAATTACGAAATCCTCATTTCATGGCCATAGCGGATGCTAGCTTTGATTGGCGTGACATGTTGCATAATTTATGAAGCCGAGTGTATGCCGAGCAGGCAGCCCTGGACAGCTGAGATCAAACGCGATAGCGTCCGCGTTTTGCTTTTCCTCAGGCCAACTTCTCGATCAAAAGAAGGATACTTCTATCATGGCTCGTTTCTCCTCCGTATTGTTGTGGTCAACCCTGCTTGTCGCCTGCGGTGATGCGCCAACCAATTCCCCGGTGGGTACTACTTCAGAGTTTGGGCCAGTCAGAGAGATGACTGAGACTGAACTGCTAAATATTTGGTTGGATGAGCAGTACGAGCAGCAACTAGATTTTAGCCCGCAGACTCGTAGCATATTGGGTGACAAAACTGACTACGATCAACTGAATGATGTCACTTTTGGAGCCCAGAAGCGGCGACTCGACTGGCGGCGCCAGAGTGTGGCCATCATGCGAAGCGAATTCGATTATCAGGCGCTTGATGATGATGGGAAACTGTCCTTCGACATGTGGGAGTATGCCCTGAAGCAGGAAGAGTCGGCTGATCCCTACCATAATTACGGTTACATCTTTGGTCGTGGTGGTCCTCATGCGTCACTGCCCAGCTTTATGATCAGTTTTCATCGTGTCGACGAAGAGGCCGACCTTGAGGCCTATCTGTCTCGTCTAGCGCAGATCGATCGGGTGCTTGGCGACCTACTCGATCTCAGCAAAGAGCAGGCAGTTGCAGGTATTCGTCAGCCACGCTTTAACTATGAGTTTGCGCTGGAAGAGATCAACCGGGTCACCGCTGGTGTGCCCTTCAACAGTAGCGACAGTTCACCAAATTCTCCGATCTGGGAAGACTTTCAGGGCAAGGTAAATCAACTTGTTCGTACTTCAAAGCTGGATGAGGAATCCGCGCAGACCTATTTAGTGCGTGCGAGGGAAATTCTGTCCGGTGAGTTTCTGGCTGCTTACGAAGAATTGCGGGCTTGGCTTGAGCAGGACATAGCTTTTGCGGCTGATCAGCCGCAAGGTGTATGGGCACTGCCGGACGGCGATAACTATTACAATCAGCGTATCTCTCAAATGACGACTCTTGACTTGACCGCTGACGAAATTCACAGCATCGGTCTTGCAGAAGTTGATCGATTGCTGTCGGAAATGGAATCAGTCAAGCAGCAGACCGATTTTGAGGGTTCCCTGCAGGAATTCTTTCTCTTCGTCAGGGAAGATGAACAATTCTACTTCCCCAACACTGAAGAGGGCCGACAGGAATACCTTGAGGCCAACAATGAATATTTGGACTTTATATTTGAGCGCTTGCCTGACTATTTTGGTCGACTGCCCAGAGCATCGCTTGTCGTTAAGCGAGTTGAATCTTTTCGGGAACAGCCTGGGGCGGCACAGCACTACCGTCAGGGCGCTCCTGATGGATCCCGACCTGGCGTGTTTTATTCTCACATGAGTGATATGTCGACTTTGGCTAAATGGCAGATCGAAGACATTGCTTATCATGAGGGTAATCCTGGTCATCACATGCAAATTTCCATCCAGCAGGAATTGGCTGACGTGCCGCGGTTTCGGACCCAGTATCGAACTACGGCTTACACTGAAGGATGGGGTCTGTATTCTGAGTGGCTGGCGAAGGAAATGGGTGGCTTTCAGGACCCGTACTCCGATTTCGGCCGTCTGGCAGGTGAGATCTGGCGGGCGGTTCGCCTTGTGGTAGATACCGGTATTCATGCAAAGCGCTGGAGTGAGGAACGGGCCGTTCAGTATTTTCTGGATAATTCGCCTATCCCAGAAGGTGCCGTACGTTCGGAGGTAAAACGCTATTTCTCAACTCCTGGTCAAGCAACAGCATACAAAATTGGCATGCTGAATTTTCAACAAGCAAGAACACGAGCGGAAACTGCTCTGGGCGCAGGGTTTGATGTGCGAGCGTTTCACGATACAGTGCTCAGTGCCGGAGCAGTCCCGATGCCGATGATGCACGCCAGAGTAGAGCGTTGGATAGAAGGTCAGCTGGCTACGAGCTCAGTGGATCCGTTAGGTTCGCTATAGCTGGGCGAGACGATGAACAAATACACACACCCGCTTAGGATATTGCTATTTGTGTCAGCCCTAGCCGTCTCAAGGTTTGCGGTAAACAGCTATGGCCAGAGTCTGCAGATTGTTACCCCCGAGAGCGCAGGCTTTTCTTCGATGGGGCTTGAAGCGGTCACTGCAAACCTTCAGCAGCACATCGATGACGGCAGTATTGCAGGTGTTGTGGCAGCAGTGGCTCGGGACGGTAAGGTGGTCTATTTCAAAGCTTTGGGAAGTCTTAATATTGAGCAACGGAAGCCGATGCCAAAAGATGCTTTGTTCCGTATTTATTCCATGACCCGGGAAATCACTAGCTTTGCTGTGCTCCAGCTCTACGAAGCGGGCAAATTTGAGCTGGATGACCCAATCCAGTGGTATTTGCCGGAATTCTCCGATCAGCGAGTATTGATGGATTCAGACAGCACTGATGTCAGTCAGAGCCGAACCCGCTTGGGTGACATTACTGTAGCGCATCTTCTCACTCACACCTCTGGTTTGGGCAGCCGTAGTTCTACTCTCTACCGAGAGCGGCAGGTCAGAGACAAGAATTACTCGCTGGATGAAATGATAACTAAATCGGCGAGTGTACCGCTGTTTCATGATCCTGGCACTGCGTTCAGATACGGAATACACGCCACGATCTTGGGCAAACTCATTGAGGTCTGGTCGGGAACGCGACTTGACGTTTACTTTCAGCAAAATATATTTGATCCGCTCGCTATGGACAGCACAGCCTTTTGGGCGGAGGGGGAAGACGCGGACAGACTGGCTGAACTTTATCGGCCCAAAGAAGGACGATTGACTCCTCATCGGATTGAGGCGGTACCCTGGAACATCCGCCCTCGGCTGCTTGAAGGAGGTGTCGGATTGCTGTCGTCGGTTAAAGATTTCCTACGGTTCTCTCAGATGATCCTTAACAAGGGAGAGTTAAATGGACGTCGTGTTCTCTCCGAAGAAACGGCACAGTTGATCTATGAGAATGCGGTTCCGGAGCAGGCCATGCCGCTCGGCGAGTTCGGCTACTGGGCGGGATCTGGCTGGACTTTAGGGGGGTTTAATCTGGTAATGGATCCGTCTACCTACACTTTTCCTGTTTCCGTGGGCACGCTCTGGTGGGATGGCTCCGCAGGTACACGCTACTTTATAGATCCGTCGCAAGGCACAGCTACCGTGATCATGGCACAGATTTCTCCGTCTCGTGGGGGTGGCTTTCGAGAGGATTTTACGCGCTTGGTGGACGCTGCGCTGATAGATCGTCGTTAGTGGCTCTGGCGGTCATAGCCTGATTCGTCGTATGTGTTATTCCGCGTTGAGAGAAAGGCCATTCGGTCTTTCCCCGTGCAGCGAAAGGCAAATATCCTGTAGGCTGAACCCAAGCTCTGTTTGAGCAAAACTTTCTCATCCAGGTAAATCGGATTCAGATTATATGACAGAACTCAGAATCATTCGGTCAAATCCTGAGCACGCGGTAATCATGTCAGAGTATTTTATGTGCAACGAGACTCATCTGGCACCCTGGAGTCCGAAGGTGCCGAGTCATCATCACTCAATTGATTGTTGGCGACGTAGGCTTACTGAACGGGAACGGGAATTTGAGAGAGGTGAGTCTGTCCATTTTATTGGCTCTGATACTGACCAATCCCATGTCATAGGCAGTTGTTCGTTGAGCAATATCGTTAGAGGCGTGTTTCAGGCCTGCCACCTGAGCTATTCGATCGCAGCGCGCTATCAAGGAAAAGGGCACATGAAGCTCATCGTAAAGCATGCGATTGCCTACGCTTTCGATGACCTTCGGCTTCACCGAATCATGGCCAATCATATGCCGAGTAATATCCGCTCAGAAGGCCTCCTGAAGAGCCTCGATTTTGAAAGAGAGGGATATGCAAGATCATTTATCCGCATTAACGGCAAATGGGAAGATCATGTATTGAATTCATTGGTGAACCCGATTTACAAAAATCTGCCTGGCTAACTTTAAGACACCCAATGGCTTCGTGGGCCGCGACTCACTTGAAGTGCAATGTCAGGTGCTATTCTTAAGGTTTTGGCAAGATTATAGGTCAGTCCAGGCAGCGATTTTGAAGGGATTTATCCCAGAAACTCAAGATTGACGTGCGTATCTTCCAAGGCAACTCGGCGGATTGAAGCCGAACACTGTTGTTCCAACGCATAGAATTCACCCTCGACGGACTCGAGCCAATTACCCGGCTGGACTTCGGCGCCGGCAAACGCTAAAAGGGTGGGCGTTTCGCAATTACTGGATGATTGGATTAGAATTTCTCGCCTTGGTCTTTTTTGTTTGATTTGCTACAAAAGGCGCGCTTGCACATCCGATGACTATGCACGATAGAGCTATATATACCGCCGATCATGAATTGTTTCGTCAAAATGCGCGTCGCTTTTTTCGAGAAGAGTTGGAACCGAACATCGATCAATGGGAAAAAGCTGGACAACTGCCCAGAGACTTTTGGCTGAAAGCGGGCGAGATGGGTTTCCACTGTTATGGGGTACCGGAGAAGTACGGGGGAGCGGGTGCCGACTTTCTCTATAACATGGTGCTGTCCGAAGAGGTTGGCTACGCAATTGGCGGAGCCAGCGTGGGCTTCTCGGTTTCCTCGGATATTGTGTCCTATTATTTGCTCCATGGCGGCAGTGAAGCCCAAAAGCATAGGTGGCTGCCTTCTATGGTTACCGGTGAGGCCATTGCAGCGATTGGAATGACTGAGCCTGGATGTGGAAGTGATCTCAAAGCGATCAAAACCACCGCAGTGCGCGATGTGGATCATTATGTAGTCAATGGGCAAAAAACATTCATCACTAACGGACAGAACTGCGACTTTGTTTTGTTAGTTTGCTCCACCGAACCTGAGGCTGGGGCCAAGGGAATCAGCCTTATAATTGTCGAAACTAGCAGGGATGGGTTTTCACGTGGTCGTAATCTAGACAAAATCGGCCAGAAGGCCGCCGATACTTCTGAGATGTTTTTCTCTGATGTTCGGGTTCCTGTGGAAAATCTACTTGGCAACGAAGGTGGCGGTTTCGGAGTTCTTATGAGCGAGCTGCCTCGTGAGCGCATAACGATTGCCTGCCGCGCATTTGCCGAGGCTCAGCGCGCCTATGAGCTCACCGTGGATTACGTCAAAGAGCGCAAGGCGTTCGGGAAATCAATCTTCGAATTTCAGAATACCCAGTTTTCGTTGGCAGAGATGAAAACTTCTCTTGCGGTGGGCTGGGCCTACCTCGACCAGTGTCTAACGAAAATTAATGATGGCAGGCTTACTCCGGAAGAGGGCGCCATGGCCAAGTTATGGACTACAGAAACTGGCAATAGAATTATTGACGACTGCCTGCAGTTCTTCGGTGGTTACGGCTATATGAGCGAATATCCAATTTCCCGTTTCTATGCAGACTCTCGGGTACGTCGGATCTATGGTGGCTCCTCTGAGATTATGAAATTGGTGATAAGCCGAACTGTGTAAACTGTAAAACGGAGTGGAGATGAAGGGTATTACCGCTTATGGGGTTTATTTACCAAGGCTGCGTCTGAGCAGGCAAGCAATGGTTGAAGCCAACGCTTGGTTTGACTCGAGTCTGAGAGGCCTGGGCAAAGGTGAGCGCAGTATCTGCAACTGGGATGAAGATACGATCACAATGGCGGTCGAAGCGGGCGTCGATTGCCTTTCGGCACTGCCTGAAAAATCGCTGTCAGGCTTAAAACTTGCCTCCACCACCGCCCCGTTCATTGACCGGCAAAATTCCGTGCTGGTCGCAGAAGCGATGAACTTAAATAGTCAGATAAGAACCATGGACATCGGCTCGTCGCAGCGGGCAGCAACCTCAGCACTCATCGCTGGCCTGGAAAGCGCCAAACAGGGCAACGAAATAGTGATTGCTTCAGAGCATCGAAGAACGAAAGCGGGTTCTCGCGCAGAGATGCTGTGGGGTGACGGTGCCGCGGCGCTAACCGTTGGCGATGATGAAGTAATTGCTCAGTGCCTGGCCATTGCAACAACTGCAGTGGATTTCGTGGATCACTACCGGGGAGAAGGTGCAGACTTCGATTACGACTGGGAAGAGCGCTGGATTCGTGATGAGGGACTCATGAAGATTGTGCCGGAAACAGTCAGCACAGTCCTGAAATCTGCCGGCCTCGTCGCGGCTGATATCGACCACTTCATTCTTCCGAGTGATCAAGCTCGAACACCTGCCACTTTGGCGAAGAAACTAGGCATTAGCATGGATGCAGTCATTGACAATCAGATTTCTTTTGTCGGCGTCGCCGGTGCCGCGCAGCCCCTCATATTACTTGCTAAAGCGCTTGAGTCTGCCCAGGCTAGCCAGCTTATTCTGCTACTTGGCTTCGGTCAGGGCTGCGATGCCATTTTGTTTCGGACCACTGACAGGATTGAGCACTGTCGTCCCGCCCGAGGATTATCTGGCGCAATTAGCAACCGGCGTGAAGAGATTAATTACAATAAATTCCTGAGCTTCAACAATCTAGTAGAGCGAGATATAGGAAAGCGGGGGGAAGTAGATAAACAAACTTTTCTTTCCGGATTTAATCGACGGAAAGATTTGTTGACAGGTTTCATTGGAGGCAAGTGCCGCGTCTGTGGCACAGTGCAAATCCCTCGAGAGAAATACTGTGTGAATCCGGAGTGCCAGGCGCTGGACAGCCAGGATGATTTCAGCTTCGCCAATCAGCCCGGCACTGTATTGACGTGGACTGCTGACCGGTTAACTTTCGACTGGAGTCCGCCAGCCTATTTCGGCATGGTGGAGTTCGAATGTGGAGGCAAGCTGATGATGGATTTTACCGAAGTGGAAGAGGGTACGGTTGATTCTGGGTCTAAAGTTTCGGTGCATTTCAGAATCAGGCAGTTCGACACACAGCGAGGTTTTAGAAAATATTTCTGGAAGGCTGTGGTAGAGAATTAGGCGTTGGACAGAGAGGTAAGTCAAAATGGCAAGCGGCATTAAAGACAAAGTAGTCATTCTGGGCATGGGGTGTAGCAAGTTTGGCGAGCGCTGGGAATCCAGTCCCGCTGACCTGATGGTGGAAGCTTTTGAAGAGTGTCTAAAAGATGCGGGAATTGAGCGAAATCAGATTGAAGCGGCCTGGTTCGGGGCGGGTATTGATGCGTTTAATGTCGGTTCAAGTGCGATGCCTCTCTCGATCGCGCTCAGGCTGAACTATATTCCGGTTACCAAAGTGGAAAATATGTGTGCGACCGGCACCGAGGCTTTTCGCGGTGCTGTGTATGCGGTCGCCTCTGGCGCATGTGACATTGCTTTGGCACTCGGTGTCGAGAAGCTCAAAGACACAGGCTATGGAGGCTTGCCACAAAGAACCCGTGGGGTTGAAAATGACATGTACTGGCCTAATCTGTCTGCCCCCGGCGCTTTTGCGCAACTCGCTTCTGGTTATCGAGCGAAGCACAAGGTCAACGGCGATGATCTTAAAAGGGCTATGGCCCATGTTTCCGTGAAGAGCCATGCCAATGGCGCGAAGAACCCCAAGGCGCATCTACAGCGTGAAATTACTGAGGAGCAAGCAATTAATGCGCCATTTATCGCCGAGCCAATTGGCTTGTTCGATTGTTGCGGAGTGAGTGATGGATCAGCGTGTGCGATTGTGACAACGCCGGAAATCGCAAAAAGCTTGGGTAAGGGGAATTTGGTTTCGGTGAAAGCGCTGCAGCTCGCAGTATCCAATGGCGCTGAGTCGGGTCACGCCAGCTGGGATGGTTCCTATCTCAAGACCACGCGGGTAGCGTCTCAGCGGGCCTACGATGAAGCTGGCATCCGGAGACCTAAAGAAGAGATCACAATGACGGAAGTTCATGACTGTTTTTCAATAACTGAGCTGGTGACCATGGAAGACCTTCAGCTTGCTAGTGAAGGGAAAGGGGTTAAAGATGTGCTAGATGGCGCCTTTGATGCGGAAGGAAGCAATCCCTGCCAAATTGATGGAGGGCTGAAATGCTTTGGCCATCCTATTGGCGCTTCGGGTTTACGCATGCTTTATGAAAATTATTTGCAGCTACAGGGCCGCGCCGGAGCGCGTCAACTCCCGGATCCCAAGCTCTGCCTGAACCATAATTTGGGTGGCTTCCCTCATCAGAACATCTGCTCTATTTCTATTGTTGGCCCCTACGACTAGGCAGGATGTGAGTGAAGCAAGAGCAACCAAATTTGGTCAATCTGGCCGTTACTGAGGCCGAAAATTTTGACCTGGCCAGGCAGGCATTGTCTCAGGCGAAATCAATCCTAAATAGAGCTATTGGCGCGACGCGTGACAGAGTATGCGTGGCAGGTCGAGTTGATGACGCGCTGCTTCAAGATTCACAGCAGGCATGCTATGACCTTGCCATGTCGAGCGCTGATGTGTGGGCCGCGCAGTGTCTGGTTGATTTCGCTGAAACCCAGTGTAAGTCGGTTTTAGTCTGTCAGTTAACGTGGAAATTTGTGGCGGAAAAAGTTCGAGGAGTCATGGCTGCGCAGTTAGCCGGAGCGAGCACGCTGGAGAGATCCTGCGAAACTGTCGGGCAAGTGACTGCGCAGCTACAGCATTTCCTTGATGGGCACGGTGGCAGAGACAGTTACACCGATCTGGGGCGATTTCTATCTAAGGAAGAAGTTATTGAACTGCCGAGCGGGCTGACCGAAGAAAAAGCGATAATTGCCGAAACTTTCAAGCGGTTTGCTGATGATGTAGTGGCTCCTTTAGCTGGATTGATTCACCGGGAAGATCGTGACATTCCAGATGAGATTATCGAGTCAGCTGCGCGTATGGGCTGTTTTGGCACCTGCATTCCTGAACGATTCGGTGGCCTCCAACCTGACGATCAGCCAGACAGCCTGGGAATGATTGTGGTGACAGAGGAGTTATCACGGGGCTCGCTCGGAGCGGCGGGTAGTCTGATAACCCGCCCTGAAATCGCGGCGCGAGCGTTGCTTGCAGGTGGCACTGAGTCACAGAAGTTGAGCTGGCTCCCGAGGCTGGCTTCAGGTGAAAGGCTGTGTGCGATTTCAATCACTGAACCAAACACCGGGTCAGATGTTGCTGCCGTTTCTTTGCGTGCGACGCCCACAGAGGGTGGATGGCTTCTCAACGGTGCGAAGACCTGGTGTACATTCGCAGGCAAATCCGAAGTTCTAGTGGTGCTCGGTCGAACCAATCACGACGCTTCTTCAGGTTACCGAGGGTTGAGTCTTTTCTTGGTGGAAAAGCCAGCCTACGCGGGCCACCAGTTTAACTTCGCCCAGAGCGGTGGAGGAACTTTGAGTGGTAAAGCAATCTCGACCTTGGGCTATCGGGGCATGCACTCCTACGATCTTTTCTTTGACGACTTTTTTGTGCCAGCTGCGAACCTGATTGGTGAAAAAGAGGGAGAAGGAAAAGGCTTTTATTACACCATGGCAGGATTTTCTGGCGGAAGAATTCAAACTGCAGCGCGCGCGAATGGCGTCATGCAAGCCGCCTACGAGCAGTCGCTTCGGTATGCAAATGAACGTGAGGTTTTTGGCGCGCCCATTGCGACACTGCAGATCACGCAAGTTAAGTTGGCACGCATGCTGGCGACGATTACGGCTTCGCGGCAATTTAGCTATTCTGTTGCAAGGATGATGGATCAAGGCAAGGGGCAAATGGAGGCAAGTCTGGTTAAATTATTTGCTTGTCGCGCCGCGGAATGGGTAACCCGAGAAGCTATGCAAATCCACGGTGGGATGGGGTTTGCCGAAGAAACCGCTGTGAGCCGATATTTTGTTGACGCACGAGTGTTGTCGATATTTGAAGGTACTGAAGAGGTGCTGGCAACACGAGTCGTGGCACGAGAACTGTTGGAGCGCGGCAGTTTGTAAGTCTGGCTAAACGGCGCATTGAAAAGTAGTCGTTATTAATGGCTACACGGAAATTTCCCGAGACGGGGAGGCAGTTGACTTGCAAGATATTCTCAAAGGGATACGAATTGTTGAAGGCAGTGCCTTTATCGCTGCCCCCTCTGCCGGAATGACGCTGGCGCAATTAGGTGCAGACGTTATCCGCTTCGACATGATTGGTGGTGGTATAGACTATCACCGGTGGCCGGTTTCCGCGAAAGGGAAGAGTCTCTACTGGCACTCTCTGAACAAAGGCAAGCGCTCAATCGCGGTTGACTTCCGGCACGCTGAAGGGCGCGAATTGCTGGTTCAACTTATTACAGCACCTGGTGAGGATGCAGGTCTGTTTGTAACTAACTTTCCCGCGCGAGGTTGGCTTGGCTACGAAATGCTTCGAGCCCATCGCGAGGATTTGATTTTCATAAACCTCGCTGGTGACCGACATGGCGGAAACGCTCTCGATTATACGGTGAACAGCAAAGTGGGCCTGCCTTACCTTATCGGAGATGGCGAAGAGCCCAAAAATAATCCTTTTCCCGCATGGGATGTTATTGCCGGCCAGCAGATTGCGCTTGGTTTGCTTGCCGCTGAGCGTCATCGGCGAAGGACCGGTTCAGGCCAGTTTGTGTCGATCACGCTGGCCGACGTTGCACTGGCTACGATGGGACACCTTGGCTATATAGCTGAAGCGCAGATTAACGAAATGGCCAGACAACCGGTGGGTAATCACATATTTGGAACATTCGGTCATGACTTCCTTTGCCAGGACGGCAAGCGTGTCATGGTGGTAGGAGTAAGTACCAAGCAGTGGCAAGCGTTGGTAAATGTGACGGAAACTGAAGCGGCTGTTGCAGCGCTGGAAGAGCAGCTTGGTTTGAGTTTTGTTCAGGAAGGAGATCGCTTTGAGGCGCGGGAATCCCTCCGGGGCATTTTCGAGCCTTGGTTTTTGTCGAAGCGGTTTTCGACCGTGGCAGAGGCGTTAAATTCCGCAGATGCCTGCTGGGGTCCTTATCAAAATATTGCGGAGCTGGTAGCTGACGATATTGATTGTTCCGAAGATAATCCCCTTTTTCAAAGCGTGAACCAGCCAGGTATCGGAGAATGCCTTATGCCGGGCCAAGCTTTGAGCTTTGGTGCTTTTATTCGAGAAGCCATCACTCCAGCGCCTTTACTTGGCCAACATACTGATGAAGTTCTAAGCGAGATTCTCGGGTTGAGCGACATGCAGATAGGCAGATTGCATGATAAAAAAATTGTAGAAGGCCCCGATGAGCGCAATTAAGTCGCCCAGCCTCCTGCGAGAGGTATGATCTGGCCTACCATGTGGTTGCATTTTTCGCTCGCAAGATAAGCGGCCAGTTCCGCGGTTTCAAATGCTGCGCCTACACGATTAGTGGGAACATTGCGTTTTACATGGTCAAGGAATCTTGGGTCGTCAAGTAGGTCGTCGGGGTAATAGGTATTGTTGTTAATGTAGTTCTGAGCAATCGCATTGACTTGTATTTGACTGCGCGCCAACTCAAGGCCAACGGCTTTGATGAATCCGTTTTGAGCGCCGCGTGCAGCGCAATATGCTGCATGGTTTGGAATGCCCCTTACCGGTGCAGCGCTGGTCACGGCAACAATTTTTCCAGATTTTCGAGCGATCATTTGTGGTGTTACCGCCCGAATTAAAAACATCAACGGGTGGACTAGCGTGTCAAAGAGTTGGGTCCAATCGGCGTTCAAGATTTCTTGTACCGGCCCATTTCTTGGGGGCTCCGCAAGATTGGCGATCAAAATATCAATCTCTCCTGCCGATTGTATCAGCGCTTCGCACTCTTTTTGCGAGCGCATCGAGCCGCTGCTACCGATTACTTCGATATTATGGGCTTCAAATTTCTTTCTAATGGCGGGACCCATATATTTGTCGACGCAGGTGATTAATGCTTTTCGATTACTCATGCCATAATTCCTCGTTACCGTTTGAATGTTGTTATATGCCATCTTTGATCTTCTCATAAATCGCTTGAACGTTTCCTGAGGCTGATAGTCAATAGCAGACAGAGTTTCTTTGTAAAAAGGTCGGTACACATCGGGTCTCTAGTAGTCCGGCCCGCGCCCAACCAGCGTCAATCGCTTCGCATAATGTTCGTTTCTTTAGCACTTGGCACGCTGCGTTGCTATCTAGCTCCGGGCTAAAGGTAATTTCGACGAGTGCGTCGATATCAGACGAATTAATGCTATCGACGAAGTAGAACCGTTGGATTGCGTCATGAATCGCCTGCACAGCGTCTGGTGTGTCAGCCCACTTGGCTAGCTTTTGATTCACTGACTCGATGTCGCGACCGGCGAACGTCTTTGCGAATCACTGCTCTTCAGGATGAGTTTCAGGGGTTCCGGGGAAGGGTCTCAAACCGATTGCCACTGGATAGTTCGCCTTCAGCTTACCGATACTCACGGCACTAAGATAACGCCAGAGTCAGATGACCTCAGTGAAAACGCCTGAAGTCAGTTTTTCACGATGAGTTCAGCGACAAATTTGTACTTCATTACATCAGCACCGAGGGTAGCGCAACCGAGAAAGTTTTGCTTCGTGCCTGAATTTGAGTGCATTTGTTGTATACTTTCACCAAGTTTACAAAACGTTAATCGGCCTCTTGCTGAGAATGCAGTGGCACACTGAACAGCATATTATCTGGGAGGGAGTTCTAATGCGAAAATACTTGGTTCTTATCGGTGCGATTTATGTCGCCACATCGAGCCTTTGGAGCCTGGCACAGGATGGCGGGCCGGTCGCTATCAAGATACCGGGCAGTGGAACTTATACGGCGCCAATCTCGACTGACTCAGCGGAAGCACAGGCGTTCTTCGATCAGGGCCTGAGAATGGCCTGGAGCTTTTACTTTCCGGAGTCTATCGCTTCGTATCAAGAAGCCTCCAGGCTCGACCCCAAGCATCCTATGCCTTATTGGGGATTGGCACATGCCATTGGCCCCAATCCGAACAGCAGGTATGTTGGCTTACCGGACGACCCTCAGGGAACCGGGCTTGAGGCCATTCGGATGGCATTGCAGCTGTCTGATAACGGTACGGAAAAAGAGAGGGACATGATCAGCGCGTTATTTGTTCTCTACAATAAGGATGCGATAGCGGATGATCGTGAGCGGGACTTTGCCTATCTGGATGCTATGCGAGAGCTACACGAAAAATATCCAGCTGATCCGGATATTGCGACCGTATACGGCGAGTCTTACATGAATACAACCCGATGGGATTACTGGAACGAAGATGGTACGCCGAAGTCAGGCACAGCTGACGCGAAAGCAGCTTTCGAAGCTGCCATCGCGGTGTCGCATGACCATCCGGGAGCTAACCATCTCTACATCCATCTAATGGAAATGTCGTCAGAGCCCGAGCTTGCCATGCCTTCCGCACAAAAGCTTGAGGCCTCTGTGCCGATTTCTGGTCACATGGTCCATATGCCTGGCCATATCTACCTGCGGGTCGGTGAGTATGAGAAAGCGATTGACATAAATGAGCGTTCTCAGGTTGTTGATGATCAGTTCGCGGAAATTTGGGGAGACACTAATTTCCCAATGATCGGGACTTATCCTTTGTCTCATAAAATCCATAAGCCGCATGCCCTGGATTTTGTGCGTTACGCCAACATGTTGCAGGGCAATTACGATGCGGCCTCACAAGCCGCAGCAAGAAACGCGGGTAACCGATTGCCGGGACAGGGTGCCGACAAAACGATTGCCCATGAGTGGGTCACGGATAAAGTCTTTGGCAAGTGGGACAAGATTCATGCGGAAAATCAGGAGAACTTAGAAAAAGCGGTTACTCCTTATCTGAAAGGCATGTGGGCCTACGTCATGGGCAGCGCACATGTCGCCAAAGGCCACATGGGACCAGCCGAGGCTCAGCTTCAAGTGATTAGAGACGCTATCGCGTCTCCAGAGGTTGACGAATCTGGCGTCGGCCCAACACCAGCTTCGCATGTCTTGAATTTGGCGATGCATGCGCTAATGGGAGAGATTGAAGAGGCCAATGGGGATCTGGATGCTGCGGTTGCACATTACGGCCACGCCGTAGGCTTCCAGGATAATTTGAACTACACTGAGCCGCCCGATTGGAGCCAGTCGATGCGTTTGTACCAGGGTGCGGCTTTGATTAAAGCCGGAAACGCTGAGGAAGCTGAAAGGGTCTATCTCAGAGATTTGCAGTGGAATCAGCAGAACGGCTGGTCTACTTTTGGCTTATTTCAAGCTTTGGAAGCTCAGGGTAAAGGACAGGAAGCCCTGGTTTTCAAACGACAATTCGAATCGTTCTGGCGAAATGCCGATGTGGAGCTGACTCGCTCGCGCATCTAATGCTTGACCTGGCGTCGAAAAATCACGCTAAGCGTTGTCTTATGAAACGGCGATTGAACAAGATTCGATCGCCGTTTCATATTCTTACTAGCCTTTGAATGGGTTGAGATCAGATTGTCTGAGCAAAGGGTAGGGCAAAGCTCAAACAGGTCATGCCCTAAGCGTTTCACTCTTGCGCCTGCTTTTCCCAGTTCTCCAAGTATTTTTGTTTTAGCTAGTTGGTCCTATATCGATTCAACAAGAGTCTCAAGGTGCTCACGGTTGGTAACCAGCCCTTTTGAGCGCAGCACTCCCTGCTCATCAATCAGCACGGCACAAGGCAGTCTGATAACGTCAAATTTTATCCCTAATTCCGGAGATACAACGTAAGGATAATCCTGAATACCCATTTTACTTACGTAATCAGCATGTCTTTGAGCTTCTCCGCCATCACTTCCAAAGATCAGGGAGAGTTTTTCACTTCTCGCCATGAATTTAGCTGTTGAAATAAGTTCCTCGCAAACCGGACAAGAAGGTGACAAAAATAGCAGAAGTTGCGGCAACTTAAGTGGGCCTCCAAACTTCAGAAGACGGCCATCAAGGCTAAGTATCTCGAGCAAGGGGGCCGGATCGCCTACTTTAGGACCAGCCGTTATCGTCAATGCATCTGTTGGGGCTAATCTTGTATGCAAAACGCCGATTTGACGCGCTAAGGCGAACATCGAAATAACAAGAATCAGAACGACCAGCGTTAATATAATGATGATTTCTGCAAGGTAATTATCCATCGTTTATCCTCCCGTTTTTAGAAAAGCCCTGGTTACGCACCAGCTGTTCAATGAGTAGGTAAACACATGAGAGTAATGAAATCATTAGCGAGAGCAGCAAAAAGTCTACCCAAACTAAAGCTCTGTTTGTGCTGGGAGTAACTAAGAGGTAACTGCTTATGATGAGCGCTGAATTTCGGAAAAGAAGCCAGTAGGAGAGATTTTGCGGATGGCTACCGCAGCCGCAATCAATCTCGTCTCTCCCTCGGAAGAGGTTGATTGCTATAGCGATTGTGTAGCTGACGAGCAGGCCGCCTGCCAGGACGGCCGCCCAGGGCCGGGTGAGTGGTATCAAAATCAGAAAGAAGACTGCCATTTCTGCGATGGGTATTATTCTTGCCACGCCAGGCAGAATGCCAGGCGGTATCAATTTGTAGTCCGCAAGCTGTGCGCTGAACTGGCCTGGAGCTCTCAACTTGTGCTTTGCAGCTGTGAAAAACAGCAGGGCAAGTGACGCTGAAATAATAAGAATCGTTAAGGGGTCAATCACTAACAACTTATTCCTTGTCTCCTTACAGAACCAGAATGGTGCCTGACAAGTTCAAAACTTTCCGCTTTCTACGAGCAGAAGCAGCGGACTTTAATCTTGTTTTATCTGCGCTCCGGCCATAGCGGCCAGATCCAGAACGAGATTGGGAAATATCAGACGCGCTAGCATTTAGTATTACCAAGATAGCTATCCGCCAGCCTTGAGAAGAGCTGATTACGCCTAAGGGCGGCGAGCTTATGCTTAAGCTGCTTTGTTCGTCAACAACCGGCGAAGGGTCTTCAGTCCTAAACAGGTTAAATGTTGGTAATTTGAAGGCTTGAGCGGGTTAGTGTCAACTTATTGGGCCTGCTAAAGGGCAAATTCAGCCTGAGCGCAGCCTTTGAGCGCTCGCTGCAAAGCATGGTTTTGGCTATTTAGCGATGAGGAGGCCGAGCTTGTCGTAATCTATGGCATACCAAAAGCTGCGATTCTTTCTGGTTAGCAAAATTTCCGACACTTCGATTATCATCGTTTCAATCCTTTCAAAGGCGATTCAATACAGATGACAATTTGCATTCGGCAAGCGACGGGTTCGGATTTCGATCAGATATGGCCGATTTTTAGGGACGTAGTCGCCGCGGGCGAGACATACGGGTATCGAACCTCCACGGATAAGGCGCAGGCACACCAGTTGTGGGTTAAGTATCCAAGATGTACTTATGTCGCCGAGGAGGATCAGCGCATTCTGGGCACTTACTATATCAAGAACAATCATGACGGTCCGGGCGCCCATGTCTGCAACTGCGGTTACATGGTGGCTTCGGCGGCGCGCGGACGCGGCATTGCCACACGCATGTGTGAGCACTCACAGCGGGAAGCAGTTAGATTGGGCTACCGTGCCATGCAGTTTAATTTGGTGGCATCCAGTAATGAGGGCGCAGTCAGGCTTTGGAATAAGCTCGGCTTCGCAACGGTGGGTCGGTTGCCTCGAGCCTTCGAGCACCCGGGGCTAGGCTATATTGATGCTCTTGTTATGTATAAATGGTTCGCGGAATAGCAGTGCCAAGGCGAGTAGAAGCGATAGGGGGAATTACCATGAATCGTATGAACACCGATCAGATACTCCAAGCCTTGAGTAAGAGCCCGGCGGAGGGCATGAGCCTTATGGCGCTAGCCCGAAGCACAGGGAAAAGTCTTCCTGAGCTTCAAAAGTTCTTGCGGGCGCACCGAATCTGCTTTCATGAAGTCGAGCAAACTAAATACAAAATCAACCCCAATCCACCAATTAATGGGGACCTTGAAAGTGCAAAATTTCATCTGCAGCGTGAGAATTCTAAACAAAGACAATGGCGAATAATGAGGTGGGCGGGATTGTCATCAGCTATTTTCGTTACTTTCTATCTACTTTCTGTGCTTCTTTGAGCAGACAGGGGCATAAATTTGTCGGCTGGAGAAAGGAGCCATTCAGATTATCAGGCAACCGCCGACTTTTGCATTTCAATACTGACAATTGCACACTTATTTCCGCTAAAATACGGTCGCTGCAAATCGCAGACCGAATTCTGAGGGATCTAGCCTGTGAACAAGCTTTATCAACTCGGCGCAAACCGCTTTTTCTGGATCGCCGGGACCGCATATTTAATGCTGATGGAAGGAATCGCCCTGTATTACCAGTATGGTCCGGGAATGTGGTATCCCTGTGCCCTCTGTGTGCAGGTCAGGGCCTGGGTGATGGGATCGCTTATCTTCTCAGTCACAGGTATGACATTGGTCAAAAAATTCTGGTGGCGCTGGATGTCGCTTAATCTGACCATTGTTATGATGGGCGGTGCGCTCTACACCAGTTACTATGCCTTTGGCGTGGAGCAGGGTACAGTAATCTCCAGCTGTACTATGGGTGCAGGATTTCCAGAATTCATGCCTCTCGATCAATGGGTGCCAGTTTTATTTGAAGCTCAGGGTATGTGTGGGCAGTCTCCACCAATGCCGCTCGGTGTTTCGATGGTTGAAGCCTTGCTGCTTACTTTGTCTGCACCACTACTGGTGCTCGTTGTTCTCTGGATGGCGCATGTGCAAAAGATAGCGGTGGGCGATGTTAAGTAAATGCGTTTCTTTTGCGGGGAATTGGTGATTCGTCAGCTACTCGACGGTAATATCTAGCGCGCTGTCGATGGCAATTTCGGTATGAGCTCTGATCCAGCTATCCATATTTAAAGATTTCTCTTGCACGCTGAGATATCCTTTGGCGTCGCACTGCAATCGGAACGATTCACCCAATGATTTTTATTTCAAAAAACCCACACAGCTTCAGTTTGCTTCCAAAATCGATGCATGGCCTTAGGGTCTGGTTGCTTTGTTTTTTATGTACCCCAACTTTTGCGCCGGCACAGGAGCATTTCAATGCGAAAGGCTCTAGCGCAACCGACTACACACGGACACTGCAGGCGAAGCTTAGGGCCTCTCTTCCATTTGCCGATAAACGAGATTTAGAAGAAGCCCGTCGTGGTTTCATTGCTGAACCTGACTCCCGACAGATAGTCGA
>DORE01000101.1:0-7151 GCA_003514305.1 Gammaproteobacteria bacterium
AAATGTCGTCCTTGCGCGGACCCTCAATTGCGGGAAAGCGCTCGCGCAGCGCGTCGATGATACGCGCCGTATCATCCATGGAGAGGGTCGTCTGAGTGACATATGAAAGACTGCCAGGATCTTCAACTTCCAAGGTTTGCACGTCTGCTACGGACTCTACCAAGTAGATATTACCGCCCTGATTGTCATCATACTGTCCCAAAGTCCCCTCAACTTCAGGATGAAACTGGTGACCGATCAAGACACATTCGCGGCCAGCCCTACTGAACTTGACAACCTCAAGATGAACCTTGGTTACCAACGGGCAAGTGGCATCAAAAATCTTGAAGCCTCTACGATCGGCCTCTTCTTTTACCTCCTGCGACACTCCATGTGCGCTAAAAACTACAACTGGGGGCCCGGCATACTGTTCTTTATGCGGGATGTCTTCCAGTTCATCTACGAAAACCGCGCCACGAGCGCGCAGCCTTTCGACCACAAATTTGTTGTGCACTACTTCGTGTCGAACATACACAGGGGCGCCGTAGATATCCAACGCCCTGTTGACAATATCGATTGCCCGATCAACGCCTGCGCAAAACCCACGTGGGTTCGCCAGTCGAATGACCGGGGGACTTGCGGCTGTCTGTGATGATAGCTTGCCCTCAGGATCAGTCATGACAGTTTCACTTCGACAACCTGCTCCTCTGGCGGCAGGACCGAAACGATTCGCGCCGTAAATAAGATGGCTTTACCCGCCAGCGGGTGATTAAAATCGACACTCACCGAACTTTCCCCAATAGCCTTAACCACACCGGGCAGATCAAACCCCCCTGGGTCCTTAAATGACACAACACTGCCAACTTGCGTGGGAACCAAATCGTCTTTTAGCAAATGCTCGAATTTTTCCAGGGGGAACACTTGCTCGTTGCGCGGATTACGCTCGCCGAACGCTTCTTTCGCATCGAGGGTAGCCTCTAATTCTTCACCAGCCCGGAGTCCCAGCAGCACCTGCTCGAATCCCGGCAGCATCTGCCCATCGCCGAGACGGAAGCTAACAGGCTTTTTGTCGAAATTCGAGTCGATTGTGTCACCTCCAGGAAGCGCGAGCGAAAAATGCAGCGTGATCTGCGCACCTGTAACAATTGGAGAATTTATACTTGCCATCTCGTAAGCATTACGATCAAGCAAACCGCCTGAGTTCACCGTCGCCGGCAACATTACTTACACAACGCAGACACAAGCCTTCATGCGCAGCTTCTTTACCAATGTCTTCACGGTGATGCCAGCAACGCTCGCATTTTTTGTGTTCCGATGCCGTAACTCGCAAACTCAAGCCGGCCACTTCAGTCGCAACCACGTGCTCCGGCGCTGCCGAGCCAGGAAGCACTGAGGCTCTCGACACAATCAGCACGAAGCGCAGCTCTTCCTCAAGTAGGGCAAGGTCAGCTGCAAGTTGGTCATCACAAAAAAGATCAACCTCTGCACTCAAGCCAGAGCCCACAGCTTTGTCAGCACGCTGCACTTCAAGCTCTCGGTTAACCGCAGTTTTAACCTCAAGTATTCTAAGCCAGAACGCATCGTCAAATTCCTTTGACTCCTCGAGGGCTCTAAGGCCATCTGCAAAATCAGAGAGAAACACAGATTCCACTCGCTCTCCAGGTATGTGCTGCCATATTTCATCGGCAGTGAAACTCAGGATGGGTGCAATCATGCGCGAGAGCATTTCCACCACATGCAGCATTGCCGTCTGAGTGGAGCGGCGAGCCCTGCTGTTTACCTGCGTGGTATATTGTCGGTCTTTGATGACGTCAAGATAAAAGCCACCGAGTTCTGTTACGCAAAAATTGTGAATTTTTTGATAGACGCTCAAGAAATTGTAGCTGTGGTAATGATCAAGGACTTCAGCCTGAAGTTGTTGGCATTGCCGCACAATCCAGTAGTCTAGAGCCAGCAGCTGCTCAATCTCCAGAGCGTCATCTTTAGGTGTGAACCCATTCAAATTTGACAACATGAAACGTGCTGTGTTTCGAATCCTGCGATAGGCATCCGCCACTCGTTTAAAAATCTCGTCAGACACTGTCATCTCACCGCGAAAGTCCGTAGCAGCAACCCAGAGGCGAAGAATATCCGCTCCATACTGCTGATAGATCTTTGCCGGCGCGACGGTGTTGCCCAGAGACTTGGACATTTTTCTCCCCTCTGCATCCACGAAAAATCCATGGGTTAGCACTTCTTTGTATGGAGCAGAACCGTACATTGCGATTGCGGTCTTCAAAGAAGAGTTGAACCAGCCTCGGTGTTGGTCAGAACCCTCTAGGTACAGGTCAGCGGGATACTGAAGCTCGTCGCGTCGCTGCAGCACGGAGAAATGAGTAACCCCTGAATCAAACCAGACGTCGAGGGTATCAGTGACCTTTTCATAGTCCGCTGCCTCTGTCCCCAGAAAGCGCTCGACACTTGCTTCGAACCAGGCATCGATTCCTTGTTTCTCAATCAGTGCTGCAACCTCTTCAAAAAGCTCTTCCGTCCGCGGATGTAGATCCTGTGTCTGCTTATGGACAAATAAAGTGATCGGCACGCCCCAAGTGCGCTGACGGGAAATACACCAGTCCGGACTCCCTTTCAGCATCAACTCGATACGAGCTTTGCCCCAATCAGGAATCCATTTCGCCCCTTTGACTGCCTCTAACGCTGAACCCAGTAAATCCTTTTCAGTCATGCTTATAAACCACTGCGGTGTCGCCCGATAGATCAATGGTGTTTTAGTGCGCCAGCAGTGCGCGTAGCTGTGGTGGATTGTTTGTTGCGCGACGAGTGCCTGCGCTTCCTTCAAGACGTCAATGACCTTTCCGTCAACCTTGTAGACGTGATCACCGGCAAACTGACCCGCGCCCGAAGTAAAAATGCCATGTTCGTCGAGCAGATTAAGCGTACCGATCCCATATTTCAGACCCACATAAAAATCATCTAGGCCATGATCAGGTGCTGTATGCACCAGCCCAGTGCCCGCATCGGTTGTGACGTGTCCGCCCAACACAAGCGGCACCTGAAGACCTTCAACGAAAGGATGATTGAGAAGCTTGTGCTCTAAACTGCTGCCCTTAGCCTTCGCAATCGTTTCGTATTGCTCAACGCCATAGCGCAGCATAACGTTATCCACCATATCAGCGGCCAAAATCAGCAGTTCAGCATTACCAGCAAGCGCGCACTTAACCAGGGCATAGTCAAGCTCAGCATGCAGGCAGACCGCCTGATTGGAAGGGAGTGTCCATGGCGTAGTGGTCCAGATCACGGCCGATACCGATAGCGACCGCGCAGCGTCGGGTTGTTCAAAAGCAGCCAGCACGTCATCGCGATTGGAGACGGCGAAGCGTACGTCAATAGCGAATGATTGCTTGTCTAGATATTCCACTTCAGCCTCAGCAAGAGCCGATGCACCAACAACACTCCAATAAACTGGCTTGTAACCTTTCACCAGATGGCCGTTACTGGCAATTCGACCCAAAGCTCGAACAATATCAGCCTCAGCTTGAGGGCTCATGGTCAGATAGGGATCGTTCCAATCCCCCAAGACACCCAGTCGAATAAAACCTTGTTTTTGTGCTTCAACTTGTCCAGCCGCGTATTCCCGGCAGGCTGACCGGAATTCAGAGTAGCTAATTTTCTGGCCTGCTTTACCTTTTTTCTTTTCAACGTTGTGCTCGATTGGCAGGCCATGGCAATCCCAACCGGGCACATAGGGCGCGTCAAAACCGCTCATTTGTCGCGATTTCACCACAAAGTCTTTCAGGGCTTTGTTAATCGCGTGCCCCAAATGCAGCTCTCCGTTGGCATACGGCGGACCATCGTGCAGGATAAATTTTGGACGGCCAGCATTTTTTTTACAGATCTTGCTGTAAAGGTTTATGGTGTCCCACTTGGTCAGCATCTGCGGTTCACGCTGAGCAAGATTGGCCTTCATCGGGAACGATGTACTGGGCAAATTCAGTGTAGCTTTATAGTCTGTCATAGTTGCGTCGACCGATTTTATAACTCAAGCGCGTTGCTCAATTCGTGCGTCCATCATCTCTCTGACTTTGTCGATGTCCTTGCCCATCTGAGCCTTGAGATCGTCGAGTCCATCAAACTTCATTTCTTCTCTAATCTGATGACGAAATATCACTTCTATCGACTTCCCGTACAGATTCTCATCAAAATCCAGAAGGTGTGCTTCGAGTAATGCGGTTCTTTCATCGGTAACCGTGGGCTTGTAACCAACATTCACCGCAGCAATAAAAGCCCGGTCCGCCAATCGCACCTCACATGCAAACACACCGTGCAAAGGGAGGGTCTGGCGATTTAGATCAACATTGCAGGTTGGATACCCTAAATCACGTGCCAGCTTCCTGCCCTGCTGAACCTCACCTCTTATTGAATAAGGCCGACCCAGCAATTGCTCTACTAACGCAAAATTGCTGACTGCCAGCTCCTTTCGAATGTATGAACTGCTGATACGCAGTCCGTTGTATTCGTACGTTGAGGTTTCCTCAACCTCAAATCCAAGCTCCGAACCGCGCTGCTGCAACAGCGCAAAGTCGCCCTGTCGCTTGTGGCCAAAGCGGAAATCGTTCCCGATGATAAAAACGGCCACACCGAGCCCGTTAACCAAGATTTCCTTAATATAGCTATCGGCACTCAAGCTGCTAATCTTTTCATCAAAATTTAGCCGAAACACAAAATCGACCCCGAAGCTCTCAAGCAGCTCAAGCTTTTCCCTGACCACATTTAGTCGCGCCGGCGGGTCTCCATAAGGTCCAGCAAAAAACTCCTCAGGATGCGGTTCTAGCAAGATCACCAACGTAGGCAGATTCATCTCTTCAGCTCGCTGTTTAAGCTGATCAAGAATAAGCTGGTGCCCCAGGTGCACTCCATCAAACTTGCCTATAGTAGCCACACAACTTTGGTGAAATTGCGCGAAACGATCAGGCTGGTCGAAGATGATCATTCAGGGTAGGCTCAAAGTGAAAAAGCGTCGCATTATACTCTTTTCTAGAGTCACTGTGCAGACTCCTTCTGACTAACGAAGCCCAATTATTTTGGATTGTGAATACTTGATGACTCGCCGGAGAGCGCCCGCCAGGCTTTTCGTCCAAGGACCCTGGCCAATGCCGCCAGACAGATGATCAGTAGACCCTGTCCAATCATGGCGGCGACTACCGAAATCGTTTCAGGTCTAGTGGAAATCAGCACCAAATTGACGAAGGTTGCCACTGCAGCAAAAGCGATCAGAACAGCCAGCAGTAGCTGAAGCACAGCAAAGAACTTATTCATACTTGTATTATAAGAGTCCAGCGGATTGAGCGCTAGGCGGTATTTTTAACCTCGTGAAAGGACAGAAAATACTTCAGACCTTCAACTCCGAGAAACTTGCTCAATGTCTTCTGTTCGGTATTCCTGACGTCAACAATGATCAGGCCTTCCATAGAATTATTGAAACTGGAGTGAATGTTGAAACAGACAAGCTTGCCATCCAAAGACAGGTAATGACGGAGGAGCACCGGCAACGCTTTACCGGGATCACAGCGCCCGATTAACTTATTCAACGTCTTAACGTTAGCTAGCTCCGCGAGCATATCATCTGTCCACACTCGATTCATGACTCTAAGCGGATTCATTGGTTCGACTAGCTGCGAAAATTCCTTGGCTCTGAAGTTGGTAAGCATAGCGTCTGCTATGAGGCTTCGGGCCAGATCACTGTAATTCCTCGATATACTTACCGACCCGAACAAAGTGTGATACCTGGGCATTTTTAATAGGACTTGTCCAATTCCGCGCCAGAGCAGATTCAATGAGACCGATCGACGCTGATAATCAGGGTCGATAAAAGAGCGCCCCATCTCAATCGCAGAGCCAAGCTTCTGGATAAAAGCATCGTCATATTTGTATAGAGAGCGGCTATACAATCCTTGAACGCCATAAATAGCAACAATCTCATCAACCAAACCAACCCGATAAGCGCCAGCAATGCGGCTTTTGGATTTGTCCCACAAAAGGAGATGTCTATAGTGCGGATCAAACTCATCGGAATCCTGGGAGAGACCAGTGCCCTCTCCCACCGCACGGAATGTCTTCTCCCTCGCAATCGCGATCTGCTCCATGACCGGACCAAGGCGTTTATAAGGCGCGAAATAAACATCAAATTCGTCGTGCTCAACGACTCGGAGGTCAGTCATATTCTTGACCGCTTGCCGCAATTCGTCGGCCCTTTGCGCGTGATTCACTTCCGAAATAGCATTCAGCTCGGTGGCTTGAGGGTTATGTTTCGCTTTCTGTAGCGCATCTGTGGCGACGCGCAGATACTCCGTCACCGCCACCGGATTTTGCAACAGCCGTAACTCCTGCGAGGGAATTGGGCGGCCAATTGTTAGCGGTAAAGTAAACCCCTGTTTGTTAGCAAGTTGCCTTGGCAGTAATAGAGTCCGGAGGCGCGGGTGGACTAACCCTGCCCCATAGAAATAGTTGCTATTCCTGCCTCCAACAAAAACAGGCGTGCAGGTACAATCATATTTTTTCAATAGTTGCCCAGCTAAACGATGCCATTCCCTATCCTGAATGCGACGGTGGTTGAATTCATATGCCGACACCATCCCTGCCGGGAACACCAAGATCGCGCCCTGATTCTTAAGATGATTATGAACCAGCTTAATGCCCCGGACATTGCCCGCCTTGGCATTGGCTGACAGAACATTGACACCAATGAATATCGACGCCAGCTCGGGGATCAGGCGCAGTAGCTCGTTCGTCAACACCTGCAAGTCTGGCCGATACTTACCTATGACTTTAGCGATCGCCATTCCCTCAAGCCCACCCAATGGATGGTTGGCAACGATCAGTACCGGTCCATCCCTCGGTATTTCTTCCAACAGCCCTGCTTGATCAATCGCAATATCGACACCCAAAGCTTCGAGCGCGTAGTCCAAGAATTCGAATGGGCTCAAGTCTCGTGGTCTACGATCATATACTTTCGCCAAGGGTTTGAGACCCAGCAGACTCTCCAGCGCTGAAGCAAGAACTCTTGGCTTCAGCGGTAATCGGCAAGGGTTAGTCATCGTTTGGGCAAAATTTTACCAAAATTGATTCACGTCACTAGACCTATATAGAGCCATCAGGATAAATAGGTATGTGGCCAT
>DORE01000101.1:7541-9558 GCA_003514305.1 Gammaproteobacteria bacterium
AGACTCGCATTTCGATCCCAAATGTCTATCGACTCCTATCAAGCTTCGTCAATTTTTATGATCTCAAAGTCTGCTCCAGCACACAGCGAGTCGATACTCATGCAGCATCTAGCTAGCCGCAGTATATCCCAAGAATATCAGCACAGAATGGGTCCATTGCGCCTCTCAACTGCTCACTAGGCAGATCAGAAGCAGTTCCAAACACAGCCACCCTACAGTGAGTGGGTAAAACACTAGTAGATACTGATAACCGTGAGGAATCAAGGTATCCCAGCTTTCCCCTTGCCGCTGTTAGTACAGATGCAAGGGCTCCCCAGTGCAGAGATCAACATCAGCCACGACAGCGCGACTAGAATATAATCGATCAAAGCAGGTCAGAATTCGAAAAATGACTGCGAGCGGCCACCATGATTCGGTGGCGACGTACCTGCAGGGCGTGACGAAACCGTTGGATTGGGTTTAGTACATTTCACAAGCTTTTTGCTGCGGCAATTCAAGAGATCTAACTCAGCCACTATTTTACAAGCGACAGCGTAGTAGCTTCGTGACCGAGGAATTGGCGAGTGGTCAATACTTTGTTAGCACTGTTATCATGCACTCGCAAGGCTAGCAGCTCGATTCAGCAAATGAGGAATCACCGATGATAGGCAAGATACTGCTCACCCTGGCCGTCATGGCCCTTGCTTACCTTATGGCGCGCCTAAACCCCAAGGCAAAAAGCGACAAGTCGAAGTCCGCTCCGCCAAAAATAACCGCCGATTATCAAAAAAAATCACCTGACTCCACAATGCATGATGATCTTCGAATAGCATGCTATTTCTTTCTGTTTTTTATGGCCATCGTTGGTGGCGCCCTTTACTACTATCGATGGCTTGATGATCACCAGCTCATCACCGTGAGACTTTACAGCGCAGACCAGGTTGGCCAAGCAAGCTATGCAGTCTATAAATATCAACTTGCAGATCGCTCTTTCACCACCGTTGACGGGCGAGTTATAACGGTAGCTGACTCTGACCGGATGGAGATCATCGGACTAAATGACTAACAAAGGCGACAGCGAAGCTCAAACCGTTGGCGGCGGTTTTAAGGCTATTAATTATGTTATGTCAATTGCTCGCCAAGTCGGCGTCCGCAAGCTAAGTGCCAGCGTCCGCTCCAAGAATGCCTGCAAAGCCTGTGCGTTTGGCACTGGAGGCCAGCGCGGCGGGCTCCACAACGAGCACAGCAATCGAGTTGAAATTTGCAATAAGAACATACAGGCACAATTGAGTGACCATCGAGCGCCAATCCCCCCCCAAATCTTTCAACAGAATAGTATTGCGGAACTGCGCAAACTGAGCGGCAAGCAACTGGAAGAGCTCGGACGCCTCTCGCATCCGTTGTACAAAGGACCGGGGACAGATCGCTATGAACTGATCGACTATGAAAGCGCGCTCAAACTAGCCGGCAAAAGAATGCGTGAGACAAATCCAAATCGCAGTTTCTTTTACGGCTCAGGCCGGTCTTCCAATGAAGCCGCTTTCGTTCTCCAGCTACTTGCACGGGTCTTTGGCTGTAATCACATCAACAGCTGCTCTTACTACTGTCATCAGGCCTCCGGGGTCGGCCTTAACGCCAGTTTGGGCACCGGCACAGCCACTATACAGTATGCTGACCTGCACGCTGCCGATACTATTTTTGTTTTTGGCGCCAACCCGGCTTCCAACCATCCACGCTTCGTTAAGGTACTGCTGGAATGTCGCCAACGGGGAGGCAAGGTTATTGTTGTCAATCCAGTGCGCGAGCCTGGCCTAATCCGTTTCGCTTCTCCAGCGAACTTTCGATCCATGATCGCCGGCGGGGGCGAAGTTGCCTCCCATTATGTCCAACCCCACGTGGGTGGCGACGTCGCCTTTATTGTAGGTCTTGCCAGATGCCTGCTCGACAGAGACGGCGTTGAATTGCAGTTCGTTAAAGAACACACCGAAGGCTTCGAAGCCTATAGAGAGTTTGTCGAGCAAACCCAGTGGCAAGATAT
>DORE01000101.1:9884-10580 GCA_003514305.1 Gammaproteobacteria bacterium
GTCAGAGAATCGGGGGTAGTTCGGGAAACGATAACTGAGATAAGCGAGATTTATCATGCGTCTCAGCGAACTGTTATGGCATGGGGCATGGGTCTGACACATCATTACAACGGCTCAGAAAATATTGAGGCTGTCATTTCCCTCGCGTTACTAAGGGGTATGGTCGGGGGACATGGAAAAGGGCTTCTCCCATTGCGCGGCCATTCGAATGTGCAGGGCGTTAGCTCAGTCGGCCTAACTCCCACAATCAAGAACCAAGTAATGTCAGCTTTGGAGCGGGAACTCCGGATTCAACTTCCCAAGATCAAGGGCATGGACACATTGGCCTGTGTGCAGGCAGCAGCTGCTGGAAAGATCGACTTCGCCCTACTGCTGGGGGGCAACCTTTTTTCTGCCAATCCGGACTCGCGCTTCTCTGCAGGGGCACTTAATAGAATTCCTTTCAAAGTAATGCTGAACTCCACACTGAACGAAACCCACCTCAATGGTGTAGAAGGCGAAAATCTAATTTTGCCTGTCCGAGTCAGGGACGAGGAGAAACAATCCACGACACAGGAAAGCATGTTTAATTTCGTCCGCCTGAGCGACGGTGGATTTGATCGGCTGCCCTCTCTGCAGTCTGAAGTGGAGCTGATAGCCGGCCTTGCTGAACAGGTCGTCTCACCTGATGCCCTGGATTTTTCTGAGTTTAAAAAG
>DORE01000070.1:0-2596 GCA_003514305.1 Gammaproteobacteria bacterium
CGAAAACCCCCTACCGTCAGCCAGTAGGTCAGCACCTTCGGCTATTCCTTGATCAATGTATTGTGTGACACGCTGTAACGCATCCTTGCTGATCAAGGGACCCATGTCATTGGCAGCATCCACGCCTGGCCCGATTTTCAGGTCAGCGATTTTTCCCTGCAGTAGCTTAACCGTTTTGTCAGCAGTGCCCTCTCCAACGCAAACCACTACCGAAATGGCCATGCAGCGCTCTCCGCATGAGCCGTATGCGGCCCCCATGATTGCGTTCGCAGCGTTTTCGAGATCAGCATCCGGCAAAATCACCGCATGATTCTTAGCCCCTCCAAGTGCCTGAACACGCTTTCCCTTGGCGGAGCCACGCTTGAAGATTGTTTCTGCCACTGGCGTGGAACCGACGAAACTCAGAGCCTCAACGCGCTCATCATCTATGAGATGTTGAACCGTGTCGCTATCACCATTGATGACATTGAAAACGCCGTCCGGCAGACCGGCATCAGTCAACAGCTTCCCCAACAATAAAGCAGGACTCGGATCGCGCTCGGAAGGCTTGAGGATAAACGTATTGCCGCAGGCAATGGCCATTGGAAACATCCACATGGGAACCATCGCTGGAAAATTAAAGGGGGTTATACCCGCTACCACGCCAAGAGGCTGAAATTCAGACCAGCTATCAACCTCGGGGCCAGCATTCTTTGAATACTCGCCTTTCAGCAGCTGACTGATACCGCAGGCATAGTCAACAACTTCGATGCCGCGACTCAGCTCACCACGGGCATCATCAATCACCTTGCCATGCTCAGCAGTAATCAACTGGCAAATGATTTCAGAATTCTCCTGTAGAAGCTGTTTGTAAGAAAACAAAATTTGCGCGCGCTTATTTGGCGGAGTCTGCCGCCAAGCTGGAAAGGCTGAAGCCGCAGCGGCGACAGCTTCCAACACGGTGGACCTAGCTGCCAATCCGACTTTTAGCCTTACTTCGCCTGAAGCGGGGTTAAATACGTCTTGCATTCGGCCCCGGTCCGGAACGTCCACACCATTAATAAAGTGTCCCAGATGGAGGGGGACTGTGCCGACGGACGTTTCAGGGGAGCTCATGCAACGATTCTCCAACTGCATTAACTAGGCTGTCGATCTGTTCCTCCGTCACGACAAATGCCGGCGCCATCTGAACGGTATCCCCTCCCCAGCGGACATAGAATCCTTTATCAAAACACTTCAGACCCAGCTCGAATGGCCGGCGCAACGGCTCCCCGGGATAGTGTTGTAAACTGATGCCAGCTGCAAATCCGTAGTTCCGAATGTCTTCAACGTAAGGCGCTCCCTTCAGCTGATGCACAGCGTGCTCAAAGTAGCTAGACATTGCCTTGACTCGCTGGGGAAGCTGCTCTCGCTCAAGCACATCAAGTGCAGCAAGGCCGGCTGCACAGGCAACCGGGTGTGCAGAATAAGTATAGCCGTGGGGAAACTCGACCATGTAATCCGGTCCACCCTGATCCATGTAGGTGTCATAGATCTCCTGCTTACTCACCACCGCACCCAGAGGTTGGGCTCCGTTAGTGATCTGCTTGGCAAGAGTCAATATGTCTGGAGTAACGCCGAATTCTTCAGCACCCGTGTAGGAGCCCATTCTACCGAGCCCGGTGATCACCTCATCAAAAATCAGCAGCAGGTTGTGCGCATCACAGACTTCCCGAAGTCGTTTGAGGTAACCCTTTGGTGGTGGCAGTACACCGGCAGTACCCGACATTGGTTCTACAACAACAGCAGCGATATTAGACGCGTCATGCAGCAGGACCAGTTCTTCAAGTTCATCTGCCAGATATGCGCCGGAGTCAGGCAGCCCTTTGCTGAAATTGTTCTCGGGCAGAACGGTATGTGGGATGTGATCCGCATCAACTGCCTGGCCGAAAAGCTTGCGGTTAAAGCCAATACCCCCGACACCAATGCCCCCGTAATTAACCCCGTGATAGCCCTTGATCCGCCCGATGAATTTGGTCTTTCCCGGCTGACCCTTGCTGCGCCAGTAGCCACGCGCCATCTTCAAAGCCGTATCTATAGTCTCCGATCCAGAGTCGGTGAAAAACACCTGATCAAGACCGTGAGGCGTGAGCTCCACCACCTTGTGTGCGAGCTTAAAGCTCAATGGGTGGCCGTACTGGAATCCGGGAGAGTAATCAAGCGTCGCCACTTGCTTGCTCACCGCTTCGGAAATTTCATTGCGACAGTGCCCCAACCCACAAGTCCAAAGGCCCGATAGGCCATCGAATACTTTCCGACCGTCAACGGTAGTGTAGTAAACGCCCTCAGCGCTGCTGAAAAGTCTAGGCTGACGCTTGAATTGACGGTTACCAGTGAATGGCATCCAGTGCGCACGCAACTCCTCTTCGCTGAGCGTTTGCGAGGTGTTAATGTCCGGATATTCTTCGAGATTGTCAGGCATGGTCAAAACATACCCGAGAATACGGTTATAAGGGAACCTTTTTCTAACAGGATGACTTCTTCCTACAAGTAACTTGCAGCGCCGAACCTCAGGGCGCTATATTGACTTCCAACAAAAGTCTCGACTTAAATTTGTTTGGAAACACACCAGCAACAC
>DORE01000070.1:2917-20064 GCA_003514305.1 Gammaproteobacteria bacterium
TCAACGACGATGCCTACAAACTCCGCTGCGCTAACCCAGTGAAGTTGACTATTGAAGATCCGGTCATCAAACGACTTGACTGATATGGCAAAGAAAAGCAACTATCGCCCTCCGCAAAAATGGGTCTGGAACCAGGACTCCGGCGGCGCTTTTGCGAAAATCAATCGGCCTGTGGCAGGAGCGACACACGAAAGCGAGCTGCCGCTCGGACAGCACCCTCTGCAGCTCTACTCCCTCGGCACACCCAACGGCCAGAAAGTGACCATTCTGCTCGAAGAGCTTCTCGGTCTAGGCCATCAAGGTGCCGAATACGATGCCCATCTGATCAATATCCAAGATGGCGATCAATTCGGCTCGCAATTTGTAAGTATCAACCCCAACTCGAAGATTCCGGCTCTGGTAGATCGCAGCGGGCAGAATCCGATTCGGGTTTTTGAATCAGGCGCAATCATGCTTTATCTGGCCGATAAGTTTAGTGCGCTGATCCCTGCCGCCCCCCCCAATCGGGCTGAATGCCTGAACTGGTTATTCTGGCAAATGGGCGCCGCGCCTTACCTTGGGGGCGGTTTTGGCCATTTTTTCGTGTATGCGCCAGAAAAAATTGAATATGCTATTAATCGCTATAGCATGGAAGTGAAGCGGCAATTGGATGTGTTGGACCAACATTTGGCCGGGCATCAGTACCTATGCGGCGACGAATACAGCATCGCCGATATCGCTATCTGGCCCTGGTATGGCGCCGTATATACTGGATCTGTCTATGACGCGGCAGAATTTCTCGACACCGCTTCATATACCCATGTAGGACGGTGGGCGAATTCTCTGGCAGAAAGGCCTGCTGTTAAGCGTGGGAGAATTGTGAATCGCACCTGGGGACCGCTGGCGAATCAGCTTCACGAGCGACATCATAAATCTGACTTCATGCACAGAACACAGGACCAGCTTGTCGATTCGGATCCAGGGATCCCGACGAGTTTATCCAAGCAATTTAAGCGTAAGGGCTAGCCCCGTTGGACTGGTGAGCGCGATGGGTGCAAGTCAGCTCACTCGTCTGCAGGCACTAACTTCCGCTTGTGCCGACAGCGCTCTGAGCAGTAAAGCACCTGAGCCCAGTCCCGCTTCCATTTTTTACGCCAGCTGAATGCACGCTTGCAGACAGGGCAGATTTTTTCTGGCAAAAAAGGTTTCCGATGACGCATGACCTTTTCGACTGCCCTTAAGTCAACCAGCGCGACCGAAACCGACTGTCCGCATCGTAAATTTCCGTCTGTTTCGTGATACTAAAGTGACGCCCTCCTTTTGGATCCGCTCCCACACCGGCCAGATATTGCCAGTTCCCCCAATTTGCAGCCACATCGTAGTCAATCAACTGGCTCTCAAACCAGGCAGCACCGTACCGCCAGTCTCCATCCATTTCATTGATCAAACAGCTTGCGGCAATCTGTCTGCCTCGATTGGAGAGATAGCCAGTTGCCCTCAGTTGCTTCATGCAGGCGTTGACGAGCGGATATCTCGTCTCGCCGTGGCACCATGCCGAAAAAGGGCCAGTGTCGAATCGACCTAAAATCCGATGCGCAGAATTGCCGCTTTTTAAGAACAATTTTTTGCCGATTTTTAGAGCCAACCATTGAAAGTACTCGCGCCACAAAAGCTCGACGTAGAGCCAATAAGTCGAGTCATTTCGCTCCCTGTATTGCTCAAACTCACTCAGCAGATCGACAAATCGTCGAGCCGAAAAACAGCCAGAATTTAGCCAAGCAGAAAATTTAGATGAGTTTTCCCAGCCGTCAAGTTCATTTCTCACAAGCTTGTAACTAAGGGGTAATTCACCAGAGAAATAGAACTCTGCGTGTGCTTTGGCGGCAGTCTCGCCACCTCTCAGTCTATGATGAGCACCTAAGTCAACGATCTCATCGAGTGACGATTCTTCTCGATCGAGTTTGATAGCTTCTGGCAATTCGGCGGGCGCACAACCGGGCGATCTAACCTTCATCTTTTCCGCTTTACGCCGGAAACGGGAATAAGTTTCGGGTATCTCGGACACTGGCATGGGCAATGCATTGAGATTGAATAAGGTGTAAGTATCTACTGCGCTGAAAGCCACGTCAGGGAACAACCCTCTAAGCAAGGTGATTTGGGCTATTTCGTCGAAGCCAAATTGTCGGGAAACTATCACATGTTGGAATTGAAATTGATCTATCAGTTCAGAAATTACTGCGGGGGGGTCGCCGCGTAAAATATTCAGACGATGTCCTCTTCCTTCAAGCGAAGCGCTTAAATCCGCGAGTGACTGTTGAAGGAACTGCCACCGATGCACACCCATCGGTATCAATCCGTACTGGCCCTCAACAAACCAGTCAGGATTGATAACGTATACCAGAGCAAGTTCGCTGGACCTCGCAGCGAAACTAAGCGCGGCGTTGTCATCAAGGCGTAGGTCGTTTGTCATCCAATAGAGCGTTCGCATGCGTTTTCTACGCTAAAGTGCGATAACTAGATCCGCTTGGTCCATAACTGCCTTTCCTTCGTATGAGACCCGATGAACCAGTCATACACCCCGACAAACGAAGCCGAGTTTCCACTCTGGCTTCAAGAAGATATGCGCTCAAACCACGCGGGAGAGACCGGAGCCATATTCATTTATCGCGGTATCCTATCCGTGACCCGGAATCAGCAAATCCGCACTTTCGCTCGAGAGCATCTCAAGACGGAAGAGAAGCACTTGGATTTAATTTCAGAGCGACTGAGCGAAGATCATCGCAGCTTGTTTCTCCCACTTTGGAAAGTGGCTGGATTTATGACTGGGGCCATACCCTCTATGTTCGGTAGCAATGCTGTTTATGCCACGATCGACGAAGTAGAGACCTTCGTGGGCGAGCACTACCGCGAGCAGATAGATCGCTTGAAGGAAAAAGTGGTCTTCCCAGACCTCCGTTCCATTCTCGAAGAATGTCGGGAGGACGAGATTAGCCATCGAGATGAGGCTCGTGATGCGAAAAGCAAAAAAAGCAGCTTATTCTTGAGAGCTTGGTGTTGGTTAGTCAGGGTGGGGTCTAAACTAGCGGTGAAGCTAGCACGCTGGGGATGAGACCTAAAAATACATCTAAATCATATATTTAAACAATAAATGAGAATGATTTGCATTTAGCTTCAATTATCATTAAACTTGCGGCCCTTTATTCATCCTCACTTACACAGGAACGAAAGAGATGACCCACAGCAAAAAAATACTATGTACTGCCATTGCGAGCGCTTTAGCGATGTCAAATAGCGCGTTTTCGCAGGTGGAAGAGATCACCGTCAGCGGGACTCTCCAGTCAAATGTCGTGAACTCCATGTCACCGCCGCTGCCACTTTTAGACACCCCACAAGCAGTAGCAATTCTCTCGTCGGAAGAAATTAGAGCCAGGGGTTTTCGAGAACTAGGGGACATAGTCCGCTACACCGCAGGTGTTAATCAATCTCAAGGTGAGGGCCACAGGGACTCAGTTGTGTTCCGTGGAGTGCGGTCTACCGCAGATTTCTATCGCGACGGATTACGTGATGACGTGCAATATTTCCGATCCCTTTATAACGTTGAGCAGGTAGAGGTCCTCAGAGGACCAAACGCGCTGCTATTTGGCCGAGGAGGAACCGGGGGCCTTATAAATCGAGTCACCAAGAAGGCAATGATTGGCCAGAACGGAGGCTCTTTTGATGCAGGCAGCGATACCTTTGGCGCGTTTGACGTCGCCGCAGACTACAACATACAGACTGGTGAAAACTCGGCGCTTCGTATAAATGCTCATCGCGATTCTTTAGAAAATCACCGGAACTTCTTTGATGGGCAGCGAGTCGGATTTAATCCTACTTTTAGGATGGAACTAGACCAAAACACAACTCTCGATCTTTCTTACGAGCACGCGAACCATGAAAGGTTCATCGACAGGGGTATCCCCACTCAAAATGGACAACCTGTCGAGGGATTGGCAGACGTGGTGTTCGGGACTTCTGATCTAAACGTTCAGCGCCTCACGGCAGACATTTTACGAGGCTCACTGTCACGAGAGTTCTCGAACAACAGCCGCCTGAATCTAAATGTTCAATACGACTCATTCGAAAAATTGTATCAGAACCTTTACGCCTCCGGTTATGACGGTGACGTGGTCACCATGGATGGCTATAAGGATCCTACCACCCGAGAGAACCTATTCCTTGATGCAAACTATGTAACTGAGTTTGGAACGGGTACGGTTGACCACGCGCTCTCTATCGGAGCCCAAGTTGTTAGTACTGACAATGCTAATCACAGATTCAACACCTACTGGTCAACCACCAGCGACGATAATGAGACGTTCAACATTACGAATCCGATGAACTTCACGGTAAATTCTGCAGGTCAGGCGACTAGTGTTGATTACACCTCAGATTTGAACAACTCGACGATGTCTGAAATCGACGTAACGTCAATTTATATCCAAGATCAAATCAACATCGGAGAAAACCTCATCTTGATGTTGGGGGGACGGTTGGACCAATTCGACATAACAGTCAATGATGTAAAAGCTGGGTCTTCTCAGACTAGACAAGATGATCAATTCTCTCCGCGGGCGGGTCTGATATTCAAACCTCAAGACTCTCTTTCACTTTACGTAAGCTACAGTGAGAGCTTTCTCCCAAGATCCGGAGAGCAATATAAAAAGCTTTCCGCTAGCTCCGCAAGGCTCGACCCCGACGTGTTTGAAAACACCGAATTCGGAGTCAAATGGGATATAGCTCCCGGCCTTATGTTCGCTGCAGCCTACTTTCAAAATGACCAAACGCAGGCAGTGAGAGACAGCGTAACGGGTGAGCAAGCGGAAATAGTTGGGCTACAGGTCGATGGATTTGAGCTTGAATTAAAGGGCCAACTTAACGACTCACTGTCCGTTGCGGCAGGCTATACAAGCATGGACGGAACCACTTCTTCTGGAGGTGAGCCGAGAGAGTTGCCTGAATCTACAATGCATTTATGGGCTAACTACCAGGTCAACGCACAGTTTGGGTTGGGGGTCGGTTTTGCTTACCAGGACGAGCAGAACATCAAAAACAACAAGTCAGGTTTAATCCTGCCTGATTACACACGTTGGGATGCAGCTGCATACTATAATGTTTCTGACGACCTCGAGATCAGACTTAATGTCGAGAATCTCTCAGATGAGCTCTACTTTCCATTCTCCCACAGCACGCATCAAGCGTCTGTCGGTAAGGACCTAAACGCTAGGCTGTCAATTACTAGACGTTTCTAAGTTTAGGTCATGCAAAACGAAAAGGCCCAGGGATGGGCCTTTTTTTTGGGCAGAAATAAACCTGGCATTGGAATTTGTCACGATTGGATCACAAAGGCTCTATCAACCCCCCCCCACGTCTTGAACAGCGAACACATAGAATTCTTTGTGTCTTAGAACTTTTCACTCATACTGGTACGACCCGTTCTAACCGAGCGCGTGACTCATTCAGCCACAAGCGACCAACCTTAACGGCTGCCTCAATTTTTCGATTGTTGACTAAGTCAAACAAGTCTCCATTCTTTCCTACTAGGCGATAGGGTACCCCTTCACCCGATGCGATCCTGCCATTCGCCCGCAAATGCCTTTCCTCACCGTGAACAGGTATCGCCAACCTGGGCCTTACCCACTGATACATCTGTTTCAATTCATCAATATAAGGATGGCCAGAAGCATGCAGAGGAATATCTGACTCGTCAGCTAAAGTTACCTGGATACCGCGAGCACGAAATGCCGACACGAGGCCTGTAACCTGCTTTTCATTGCCTGGAATTGTCATTGTACTAAAAATCACATGATCACCCGCAGACAAGTGCACATCCTGGTGATTGTCTGAAGCGAGTCGATGCAATGCCGCCCCCAACTCGCCTTGACTCCCGGTTGCCACGATCAAAGTCTCTTCGGGTAGCAGATAGCCAAGTTCGTAATTATCTATGCAAACGAAATTCTCCGTAAGATAGCCAGCCGCACGAGCACTGGAAACCATACGATGAAGCGACCTGCCAAGCAAACAAAGATATCTGCCACTGACTCTCGCAACGTTTCCTAGAGTCTGTAGCCGCGCCACATTACTTGAGAAGCAGCCGACCACTACCCTCCGCCTGGAAGCAGCAACCTTTCCGTTTAATCCGTGAAACAACTCAGATTCTGAAACAGAGTGCCCGGGCCTGTCGGCATTTGTTGAATCGCAAACTATCGCATCGACTCCAGACTGCCCCAACGCCTGATACAAGCTTGGACGAACAGGTTGCCCGACTACTGGAGCAGAATCAATTTTCCAATCAGCAGTGTGCAAAACCTTGCCGACTGGGGTCGTAATGAGCAATGCATTGGTTTCAGGCGTACTGTGCGTAATTGGCAGCCACTTGACATAGAAGGGGCCAAGATGGATTTCTTCGCCAGAAGAGACAGTAATTACGGGTGCATCGACTCCTTTTTCCCGCAGTTTGCGAAGCAATACGTTGCGCGTAAATGATGTCGTGTAAATCGGGCATTTAAATTGGTCCCAAAGATGGACAATCGCTCCAATATGATCCTCATGCGCATGCGTGGCAATCAGAGCTACGAGAGATTCGGCACGATTACTGATAAAAGAAGGCTCAGGCAATTCAATGCGGTTGCCCGTACGAGTCGCGTCTGGAGACTTTTCAAACGTAACTCCACAGTCCACCATCAGCCAGCTGCCCGCATGGCCGTAAAGGTTGAGATTCATGCCTATTTCACCGCATCCACCTAGCGGTAGAAACCAGAAGTCTTTGTGGTTAGGCTGCATTAGAGAGTTTGATTTTACCTTATAAAGCGATTGGTCACGTCAATCCACAATGGAATCGTAAAAAAAGCAAACCCCAGCGAAGCGCCGACATCAAGAAGCTTTGCCGCTTCGAAATTGGCCCCGGACAGACGAGTTATCAACAACCCAGGAAGAAACAGATAATAAGTTAAACGCTCCACGCCCTCCCGCACCGTTTGGGAAAAGATTGGCGTCCGGCTCATAGAAAACCCTAGCATGATTACGCAAAAAATTGGAGAAAAGGGCCTTTATAGTCATGTCTGCGGATCATAGCCTGACTGTGCCCGGTCAGCCAGAACCAGTAAAGCTCTTGAACTCCGCCCATGGTAGACTCGAACTTGTGGCAGCGCTCAGTCGCACTGTTTTAAATAACATTCTGTAAAAAACAAGAGCATGGTCTTATGAATATCAACCCCATGGTCAAACCATTATGCCTCGGTGCAATTTTGGCGACACTGAATTACTGTGCGCCACAAGAATCAAATGAGCTTGCTCTGCGCGTAATCTCTGAAACTCCGCCGGAAAATGTAATTTATATACTCTCTGATGATCATCGCTATGATTTCATGGGCTTTACCGGCAAGGTACCCTGGCTGGAAACACCAAACCTCGACCGTCTTGCGGCTGAGGGCGCCTACTTTCCGAACGCATATGTAACGACAGCACTCTGTTCGCCGAGTCGCGCGTCTATCCTGACAGGCCTGTACTCGCACAGCCATACCGTAGTCGATAACGCTGCGCCTGATCCTGGCAACCTGACTTATTTCCCTGAATATCTCCAGGTAGCAGGTTATCAGACCAGCTTTTTTGGGAAATGGCACATGGGCAACCATTCTGACAGCCCGCAGCCGGGATTCGACCACTGGGAGAGTTTCCGAGGTCAGGGCGTTTACTATGGTCCCACTTTGAACATCAACGGTAAACGCACCACCTATGACGAGCAGACCTACATTACCGATCTGCTTACTGACCATGCGGTCGACTGGCTGGAGAAAAGAGACCCTGATAAGCCCTTCTTTTTGTTTCTGTCCCATAAAGCGGTTCATTCGCAATTCCAACCTGCGCAGCGACATCTGGACATTCACAAAGACGAGCCCATCGTGTTTCCGGATTCTTTCAACACGCCGCAGTACGGCGAGCCCCCCCTCCCCTCCAGCGGCATCACCGGAGAACCTTTGCGAGGCGGAAACTATTACGGCCAAAACAGGCTCCCCGACTGGGTTAAAGCGCAACGAGAGTCTTGGCATGGGGTTGATTACATGTACCACGGAGACATTAGCTTTGACGAGTTCTTTCACCGCTACACCGAGACGCTGATTGGCATCGACGACAGCGTTGGTGCAGTGCTGGACTATTTAGACTCCAGCGGTTTAGCCGAAGAAACGCTGATAATCTACATGGGAGACAATGGTTTCTCATTTGGCGAGCACGGTCTGATTGATAAAAGACACTTTTACGAAGAGTCGGCTAAGGTCCCTTTGCTTATTCGATGGCCTGAAAAACTGATGGGGGGCCAACCTATCAACAAGCTGGTTCAGAACATAGATATTGCTCCGACAGTGCTCGCGGCCGCCGGCTTGGAAGCACCTGCACACATGCAAGGCGCATCGGTTTTGCCTTTACTTTCGCGTAACGAGACGGTCTGGCGGGATCGGATTTTTTATGAATACTACTGGGAGATGGACTTCCCGCAAACTCCAACAATGTTCGGCGTAAGGACTGAGCGCTACAAATATATTCGCTACCATGGCATTTGGGATACGAACGAGTTTTACGACTTGCTCAAGGATCCCAGCGAGACCAACAATTTAATCGGCGCATCGGAACATCAGGAGCTTATAAGTGATCTAGCGACACAAATTTACGAATGGCTGGAAGATACGGGCGGTATGCAAATACCGTTGAAGAATGTAGTCCGTCCCAAATTCGGCGATCACCGGAATCAGTCAGTACTGTAAATGGAATACTTCGCCGTCATTCTGTTCACCGTGACCACTTGGGCCACGCCCGGTCCCAATAACACCATGCTACTGACTTCAGGCGTTAACTATGGAGTCCGGCGAAGCCTCCCCCACTATCTTGGTATTATCTTGGGTTTTCCGACTATGTTCATCGCGGTTGGCCTCGGACTTGCGGCGTTGTTCGATCAACTCCCCCTGCTACACACACTGCTTAAAATTGCAGGTGCTCTTTATTTGACCTATCTCGCCTGGCGTATAGCTACTGCTCCCATCTCCGACCTAAATGCAGGCAAGGGGAAACCATTTACTTTCATTCAGGCGGCAGCCTTTCAATGGGTCAACCCAAAGGCATGGGTCATGGCGGTGGGTGCAATTGCCACTTACACCGTAGTAGGCAGCCAATACGAAGCTCAAGTGGTCACAATCGCGCTGATTTTTCTGATTTTCGGTGCACCCTGCTCGCTCCTCTGGTTATGGTTCGGCGCGTCGCTCAAGCGATTTCTGCGAAAGCCCAATTCCGTAAAATGGTTTAATTACGCGATGGCAGCGCTACTGATGACTTCACTGATGCCTGTTTTTATCGAGTTATACAATCAATTCAAAGCTTGAAATAGACCAAGGAGATAGTCATGCAATTTCTAATAATCGCGTATGACGGCATTGATAGCGAAGCCCAGGCCCGGCGTAGTGCGGCTAGACCCGCTCATATCGATCGAGCAAAAGCCCTTCTTGCGGGAGGCCGTGTGCTCATTGGTGGCGCCATTATGAATGATGATAATGAGATGATCGGCTCATCGCTGGTAGTGGAATTCGACAGCCGCGATGACTTAAACCAGTGGTTACGAAATGATCCTTACGTCACTGGCAACGTCTGGCAAGACATTACCGTTCATGCTTTTCGCACTGCAGTCAAAGCCTAACCTAATAAACTGCGAATCAGCATAGCCGAATGCATTAATGTTTTGAGGATTCAGGGCTTTTCAAAGACCAGAACAAAACGATCAGTCAAACCCTGCAGATCTTCATCAAACACAATTCGAGTGCGATCGTCTGCGGGGTTTCGTAACGACAAATCACTTGCGACATACTTAAAACCATGATCTACGATGACATCACGTAGAATGTCCTCATTAATGCGATGCAGATCATTACTTGCTTCATCGGCCATATCCGGATCGGCAGCGTGATCTACAACCACAAACCTTCCACCCCTTTTCAGAGCAGCAAGCACTTGCTCATAAAAATAGTCAACGTCCGCTGCAGGCCCGATTGGAACGTAGGAATTTCCATCATAGCGCTTGGGAATGACATACAAATCGTGCAGCGCCATAACTATCAGCGCCGCATCCATACTCCCCTCAGTCAAAGCTAGATTGATACCACTACGGGTATGCATTATGACATTCTCTGGCAAGCCATTTCGAAAGCGGTCCTGGAGAATGTTAGTGCCCCACTGCTCGAAACCGGTATTGTTATGAAGCACCGCTTGTCCCTGGTCTCCCACAAGGCGAGCAAGCAAATCGCTGTAGTATCCGCCAGAGCCAAAAATATCAATGACCGTATTCCCAGTCTTTAGATTCAGCCATGGGATCACCTTCTCTGGTCGACTCCGAGCGTCCCGCTCAAGGTCTGCGGCTAGACGGCCAGCCTGCGCCATGACGCGCCGCACAACATCTTCACCAATCTCTCCAATTTCCGCTTGTGTGGAGAAGCATAAGGTCATCAATAGCGGAACCAGGGCTACTTGAATTTTAGGCATCTCAGTTCTAGTACCCTTTGTCAAAATCTATGGTGTGCAAGAGTGCTTGACCACTGCAATACCGATCATAGTTTTGCAGGAACAAGCGAGCAATGTCATCGGGCCGACTAATAGCAGCAATATGGCCAGTGATGGTCAAATTAGGAGCGGACCACAAGGGGCTGTCGGCAGGCAGAGGTTCATTCTTAAAGACATCGAGTACCGCCCCAGCGATTTTTTTTGATTTCAAAGCAACTACCAAATCATCCTCATCAATAAGGTTGCCACGCCCAACATTAACAAGGAGCGCATCAGTTTTCATTGACCCAAACGCCCGGGCGTTAAGGAGGCCGGCCGTTGATGGTAAGTCGGGAAGAAGTCCAAGCACATAGTCAGCTTCACTAAGGAAGTTGATCAAATCACCCGGAGCAAAGGCCTGTTGAAAAGCGGAATGAGGCCTTCCGGTCGTGTTAAAACCAATGCAGCGCAAGCCTAGCGCCGCACAAGACTCGGCGACCGCGGCACCGATTGAGCCAGTACCCATAATACCCAAGGTTTTGTTTCGCAGAGTGCCACTAATTTCATTATCCCAGAGTCCAATCGTCTGACTATGCCACCGCTGACGCAGTCGGCCTTCATGGGCAAGCAAATGGGTGAGGACATATTCTGACATTTGCTGGCCAAATACCCCCTTTACTCCAGTGAGCACATACTTTCTATAATCATGTTGAATTAGAGGGCTAACCCCTGCCCAGGTCGATTGCACCCAGCGCACGGGTGGAGCGAGGTCCATGAGACCCGTAAGAAAGTCTGGCCTTCCCAGCACGACTTCTTCGCCATGATATTTTTTTTGCAAAAGGTCTTTGCGACTTGCAGTAGAGATATCAGCCGATGCGCCAAGTTCACTTCTGATGATCGAGCTGAATCGATTTGCATCAAGAGTTGCAATGAAGATTGAGGGTAAAGACATCTCAGAATGGAGTCATCATTTTGGTAGATTCTACTGACCCGGCGCAAGATGCTCCATTCTCAGTCCTACCGCGCCGCCCGAAGAAAAGCCGCGCCAGTAGTTGTGTTCGTCAGTCTCCTCACCATTTCTTACTGAATAAACACCATCGGCACCGTCAGGCAAAAGGTCAAAATAGTTCAACTTGTTCATGTCGCCTTTAAGGTAATAGTCAAAGTAGGCAGTAACGAAATGGTCCATGATGTTGTTCATCCTGACATTATCCCAGACCGGATCTGTATAGTGACTGGACCCAACCTGACCTTCGCTAGCCTGAACCTCAATGGGAACAGGAATAGGGGCACCCGCGTTATGCCCAGCATTCTTGTATGTTAGAAGATAGCGGTCGCTGTTGATCGCTCCCTCAAAAATCGAGCGTGTTCCGTTATCATAACCCGATACAGTGTCTGCGCTACCTGCTATGTAAAAAGTAGGTACCATAATACCTGCCAAGTCTTTCTCTCTCCAAAGACCGTTGTTCATACCCCAGGGGCCCACAGCGATCCCTGCTTTGATTCGCGCTTCCAAATTGCTTCGGAAATCTGGGTTGCTTTCAGTATGCTCTAACAGAAGCGCATTGGGTGGCGCTAAAAATGAATCAACCATCTCAGGGTTATATGCACCACCCAAATTATTTATCAGACCGTACCCACCCATTGAGTAGCCAATGATCCCAGTACTATCGGCATCAATCATTCCCGCCAGTGGCCAATCTGATTTGTTAAGCCCAGCGAGAGTCTCCAACACGAAGCGCTGATCAAGCGGTCGATTGTACAGAGTTGAATAGAAATTCTGATCGCTTTCGTATGTGCTATCGGTATGATCAATTGAGGCAACGATGTAGCCTTTGCTGGCTAAACTCTCAGCGGTGTGGCTCATCAAGAACCGATTCCCCGGATGACCATGAGAGATTATAACCAAGGGATACGGCGCATTTCTGCTGTTGGGCACTGCCCCTCTAAGCGCTCGGCCCTGCAACTGCGCAACAATCTCAGGGTTGCGAGTGATGGCTTCGTAGATTACGCCAGGAGCCTGTCCGTTCAGATCGGCGGGGTACCAAAGCTCGACCGTCAATGATCGGTCGTAGATGACGTTATCACCACCACGCTCAGTATTAACGACATCAACCCTATTACGGGCCGACATCTCCAGCGTACTAACGCCGATGTCGTATTGGCCGAAATACGCAAGTTCCGGCGCGTCTCCGCGCACGACGTCGATCCGATTTGATTGAGCAACCACTGTTGCAGAAAAGATGACGCTCACAGCGCCGAGAACAATCCTAATCATGCCTACCCTTTAATCCCATCCAGTCAGACTTGGCTACTGCAAGTACCCGGCGGAAGTTAGACTAATTTAACTGATGTCGATATGCCAGAGCACGCTCCTCTTTGCTATCAGTATGCCCCTTGAAATCATGTAGGATAAGATAGAGGCAAGGAACAAGGAACAAAGTGATCGCGGTTGCGAACAGGACGCCATAAGCCAGAGATATGGCCATGGGTATAATAAAAAAAGTTGCTGGGTTTGCAGTTGCCATAAGGGGCACTAGGCCGATAAAGGTCGTGATCGAGGTAAGAATGATCGGTCTGAAGCGCATGGCGCCGGCTTTCGAGACCGCCTCTACCATCCCAACGCCTTCATCGCGCAGGCGATTTACAGTCACCACCAGAACAAGGCTAGCATTCACCACGACCCCACTGAGCGCAATGATTCCCAGAATAGAGAAGAACACGAGATCGGTCGCCATGATAAAGTGACCAAAAATCGCTCCTATAGCGCCAAACGGAATAACACTCATAATCACTAGAGGTTGAGCGTAAGATTTGAGCGGAATCGCAAGCAAGGCAAACATTATCAACATCGCCATCGGGAACAGAGTTAGCAACTCATCCAAAGACTCTGCCGACCTTTCTCCCTCCCCTCCAATCACCATGTCAACGTCCATATCACGCGACCATTGCGCACGATACTTTGCGAATATTTCTCGTCGTATTTCTTCAGGCTTGACGACAGATCGGTCAACATCACCACGCACTGTAATAATGCGCCGCCCGTCTTGTCGATTAATGCTGGAATAGCTATTGCCCAAGGAATAGTCAGCCACACTCAGAAAAGGAACTTCGGCTCCCGAAGGCGTGCGTATCAGCAACTCTTCCAGATTACCCAGAGATTGACGCTCGGGCTCGGGATACCTCACCATCACGCGAATATCATCACTGCCACGCTGTATGCGCTGAGACTCCGACCCGTAAAAGGCCTGCCGCACTTGAGTCGCCACGTCATTGAGAGTCAGACCGAGGGTTTTACCGCGGTCCAGAATTTGAATCTGAACCTCTTGTTTACCGGCTCTAAACGAATCCGACACATCGAAGACGCCCGGATAGCGCATGAGTTCTTCACGCAACTGAGTCGATACGATCTTTAAGTTATCTTCATTGCGGCCTTCAAGACGAAAATTGATTGCCTCACCGGCCGAGAAAGCATCGGATTGAAAAGTAAGCTCTGTTGCGTCGGCAATTGTTCCGACCTTTGCTCGCCAACGATCGCGAATCTCAGCAGAGCTAATTTGCCCGCGGTCGTAATACGGTGCCAGATACATCACGACTTCGGCAACTTCGCTACTGCCAGCACTTCGACTTCCACCACCAGGGCCACCTTTGGGTGCAGTGCCGCCTATGATGGTAAGAACACTATCCACGATACTCTCCGTTTCTGACGGAGCCGCTCCCGCTGCTTTCAGAGCGATCAGCTCCTCATCCAATTCAGCTCTTAATTCTAGGGCCTTCTCTTCGATTAACTCTGCAGCTTGTTCAGTGAGATATGCCGGCACACCAGCTGGCATTCGGACCTGGCCATAGACAGTATCGCCTTCGATAGAGGGCAGGAACTGAAAAATAACCCGTCCACTAATTACCAAAGCCAACACAACCATTATTACACCTGAGGCTAAAGCCCAGGCGGCATAACGATACTTAAGAACTTTGCGAAGCGCTCGCCGATAGCTGTGCTCGGCAAAATATTCCATGCTGTCTGCAATCCGAGTTTGAAAGTTTTGCCAAACAACAACCGCCCGACTGCCGTCACCAACATAGTCCTCCGTTTTACGATGGGCTATGTGTCCCGGCAAAATCAGTTGTGATTCCAACAGTGATGCGATGAGGCAAAAAACCACGGTGCCGCCGATCACCTGAGAGAATGCAGCAAACCCACCCGATTGCAGAAGTAATGGTAAAAATGCAGCAATCGTCGTAAGAACGCCAAAGATAACGGGAACAGACACTTCGATGGTGCCTTCAATCGCAGCGTCTTCCTTACTCAGGCCCCTTTGCTCAGCCGCGTGGATGCGCTCGCCCACCACGATCGCATCATCCACTACGATACCCAACACCAGAATAAAGCCCATTACGGTAAGCGAACTTATCGTGAGACCGATGACCGGAAACACAATCAGAGCCCCAAGAATAGCGATCGGGATCCCGGCAGCAACCCAAACCGCAATCTTGAATCTGAGAAATAGGGCAAGAATTATAAGCACCAACAACAACCCCGTGTAAGCATTCTGCGCAACGGTGGCTATTCTCGTCTGTGTGCTGACTGAAGAGTCAGTCACAATATCGAGGGTCATCCCTGCAGGAAGGCTCAGTTCTGACGAAGCCATGAAATCTTTCACTTGCCGTGCGGATGTTACGATATCTTCACTGCCCACTCGCATAACGTCAATAATGGCTGAGTTCGTTCCATCAAGCCGGGCATCAAGATAACCCTCGACAAAGTCATCTCGAACCGTCGCTATCTCACCGAGACGAAGCTGCGATCCATCAGAATATGAAGCAACCACAATATCTTCGTATTCTGAACCCTGGTACACCTGCCCTTTGGTACGCAACAGTATTTCACCCGATTCAGTTCTGATGGTTCCTCCCGGCAAATCAAGTGACGCGCGGGAAATCGCTTTGGAAATCTGATCGAGTGTGAGACCGTATTGCCGCAGAGTAAACTCAGAGACTTCTATTGAAATCTCAAGCGGGCGAATATACTCGATATTAACTTGCGAAACTTCCGGCAAATCAAGCAGATCGTTTCGGATATCTTCAGCTACGTTTTTAAGATTCAGGTCATCGGTATCGGATGACAGAGCCATCGTCATAACGTTGCCGGTGCTACTGAACGCACGGTATATCGGCTTTTCCGTTTCAGTAGGAAACGTCGTAATCGCATCGACATTGCCCTTCACGTCATTCAGCACGCGGTTTAGGTCTGCACCATTCGCCAGTTTGACCGTCGCGTCGCATCCACCCTCTCGGGCCGTCGAGGTTAGTGTGTCGATATTTTCGACCCCTTCCAATGATTCCTCCAACCGCAAGCAAACGCCTGTTTCGGCTTCCTCCGGAGTTGCTCCCAGATAAGGTATGCTCACCTGAATCACCCCAAAATCGATATCAGGAAACTCCTCTTGATTGAGATTCGAATAAGCGATGAAACCTCCGACCAAGAAAATCCACATTAGCAGATTGCTGGCTACGGGGTTCTTTACAAACCAGGTTATTGGAGTTCTCACGACTGTCCTCACGCTCTCAACTTGAACGTTAAGTAAAATGTAGTGGGATGTTGCAGGCTATATGGTCTGAATAACCGGCTGGACGGGCATTCCGTCGACAACGGCTTGGATCGGAGAAATACATATCCGTTCTCCTGGTAATATTCCACTGCTGATCAGCACCTGCTGCTCTTCCAGTCTGAATATCTCCACTTCCCGATAGTGCATTTTGTTCTCAGCATCAACGATAAGGACTTGGTTGTTGTTTCTAATAACGGTTCTTGGAAGTGATATCACGTTCTCGACGGTCCGACCTTGGATGTCGGCCTCCACATACAAACCTATCGGCAATGGAATTCTGTTGAACCCTTTCCGATTGGACTCGGTATCCATGCTTGGCTGGGATACTCTGATGATGGTCTGAACGGTATTGCTATTCGGATCAATCGAAGCCTCAATTCGGACTAGCTTCCCCGGCCAATTATATTTTTGGCCCCCATACATTCCTGTTACTAAAACCTCAGGCGCTAACTCGTCAGGTATTTCGCCCCTTTGCCCCAACGGAACGTCCAGAAATCCGAGCTGGCGAATAGCTAGGGGAACTCGAACTTCGACCTCGTCAGCTCCAAAGAGTAGAGCGACAGTCTGAGCGCGGTTGATATATTGGCCAAGCTCTACGTCCCTCGACTGGATTACTGCATTAAAAGGAGCCTTGATTTCAGTCCGCTCCAAATCCAGCTGCGCCTGCTCATAACTCGCCTGCGCATCGACCAATCGAGCTTGATTTACATTTGATCTGCGTTGCGCGTCTTGAAGTTGAGAGTCGCTTGCTAGGCGCTGCTCGGCAAGTTCGCGCATCCTCGCCAATTCACCATCAGCAAATTCTGATTCGGCCAAGGCTTGCTGGAGGCTTGCGCGACTTCGTTCCAAGGCGGTCTCGAAATCCGCAACATCTAGACGTAGTAGTGTCTGGCCTGCTTCTACATACCCGCCAGCTTCCATGCTTGACGAAATCCAATCAACTGGTCCCGCGACAGGTGATGAGAGGCTCACAGTCTGTGCAGCCTGGACCTTCCCCTGTGAGCC
>DORE01000070.1:20442-27324 GCA_003514305.1 Gammaproteobacteria bacterium
ATCTCGACAGCAGCTTCTTCAACCGTAGTCGGATTTCGAATCAAGTAGCCCGAAACGAAAAAACATCCAATCAAGATTGCGATGGGTAATATAATACGCTTCATGTCTAAGCCCTTGTTGGTTGATCCAGCCTTCCAGCTTGCTTGAGATGTGGAAGAATCATTCCGGAATAGGTTACAAACCCCGCGCGTACACGGCCCTTCAGCTTGGTCGCGGGCATCTTCAATGGGTTCCGACAAAGCAACGGTAGAGACATCACTTCCGACGCAACTCAGTTTCCATCACTCTTGAACACACTCTCAATCGTTTACCAAAAAAAACGCTTAAAGCACCGTCAACTAGAGCGCGGCTTAGCGACTGATCACAATATTAAAATCCAACTGCTTTCAAATCGCTGCCATTTAGCGTTCCGCTCAAGGGGCAGCAATTCCCTTAATCCGTTTCTGAAGCCGGTGGAAGTCGCTCCGTACACCTTTTTGGTGGTGTCTAAGGTAACGACCATTTCTCTGATGTAGTTCATTTGATCAGAGTCGAATCAGGCAAGAGCCCCTCATGCATTTTGTGCGGCCAGCGAGCCGAATGTTTGCGCGGATTGACGCAAAGTAAGGGGGTCGGGAAAAGAACCTTGCTTAATAAGGCGCTCTTGAACCAACCTACGCAACAAACTGCACGCCCTTGCTCGTGCGCCTTCCGGCTCGACATCGACTGTTCTAGCTGAAAAACAGCTTCCCTTATCGCGCCCCGATAAGCGCTGTTTTAAGACGCAATAGGTTTCCCTTGACGTCCAGGTTGGGCAAAATCACCTTAATTGACCCTATCATGCTGCGAATGAACAGCAAGAGAAACGCGACGAACTGAGTGAATCAAGCGTTGAGCCACCAGTTTCTTCATCTCTTCACTTATATGAGAGTTCCTCGAATTAGTTCAAGGGACTTTTGACGGTTGAGACCGCGCAGGTGGCCAACGACTAAAACATAACTTAGGAAGCGCGTATTTTAGCGGTAGCCAGTCTCACACCTCAGCGCGTCAATCTCGACGCCTGTTACGTCGGCGCAGACATGACCGGACTCTGCAAATATATTCATGCCGACTGATTTGACGCAGCTGTGGTGGGACCGGCGAACAAGATCGTCGCTAAGCTTTATTCGATTGATGTCAGCTGTCAGTAAAAGAATTCACCTGAAGTCAAATGGGCACTGGTTCGCAAGCCAGAAACTTTTTAGGTAGACATCAGGCCGGCTCGCTATCTGCCAGACAAACGCTCCCGAATAGTTTCCTGCAGGCGCTCAGAAGTCATCCCCCAGCGCTTTCCCTCGGCCATAGCTTCGCGAATACTCGCTCCCTCAGCAATGGCCGAGAATGCCATGAGTCCGCCGACCCGATTACCGGTCGCACAGTGAACAATCACCGGCTCACCATTTATACCTTCGAGGATCCTAGACAGCGCCAAAGCGTTGTCAGGGTTAATCCCACCGCCGCCCGCGACCGGAAGAGAGTAATACTTCATACCAAGAGACTCGACCAGTTCACTCTCATTGAATCCCGCTTCCTCTTCAGTCGTTCGCAGATTAATCACATGTTTGACTCCTGCCCGTGCCGCAAGATCTAGCTGTGCAGCTGTTGGTTGCCCCGCCGATAAAGTTGTCCCAGATGGGGCGCGGAAGTTGTCAATATCCGAATTCTGAAGCGCCGCCAGATCAAATCCTGTTGATCCTGCGCAGGATATCAGGACGATGGCGAACAAGTTGCTTACGAGAATCCTCCGTCTGTTCGAGATGTTGATAAAAGTGGTTATCATGTTTTTCTCCCTTGATTGCGAAGATGCTGCGCCCAGCTCGATACAGTCCAGCCGGAGGCGCTCATTCCTTAATCCTTTATTTTGAACTTAGACCCCAATGATATGAAGCTTTATGCAGCCGCAACAAGTCTAGTGCTCCGATTCGTCGGTGATTTGATATCGCAGCTCAACATGGGCACGCGATCGTGTCCTGCTACCAAATAAAGCGGGCCTAAATTGCAACTTTCGGATAGCGCGAACTGCCCGTCTTCTGGCTCGTTTGTCCTCAGGTTCAATCGCCAGCACCTCAACGCCGCTAACACGACCACTGCCGGTTACTCTGAACTTAGCGTCAATCGAGTGGATCGGCGTTTCTAAGGCCAGCAGTCCGTCTGCAGAAGTGGGCATTGGAACAGACGCCAAGCCCCGTTCCCAAGCTCTGAAAGACCCGAGATGGATAGGCTGGTCCCAAGCATCTGAGTCTTCACTGAGTTCAGTTTCTGCCAGCAATTGACCTGAAACGTTTTGCCGCTGATAGGCTTCAAGCTCACTGAAGCGAGCAAAAAAATTTGGAAATGGGATAATTACCGGACGATTGAAAAAAGCATCCAAGCGTGCCTCGTCTACTCCCACCTCTCGCAACATTGTTTTCGCTTCTCGATAATCCTGACGACCAACAGAGCGACCTTGCAAATACGCATAGTCTCCATGATACAGCCGGGCCATGGCAGCCATTTCTGCATCAGCGTTTGCTTCCGCAATCTCCGCAATATCGTTGATAAAACCGTTTGCCTGTCTCAAGTAGGCGACGCCTATCGGCTCATCACCTTCGGTAACCGGAATCACCTGATTGAAGCCACCTACTGCGAAGGGACTGTTGAAGCCCCGCGCCCTAGAAGTTTCCAGTCGGGCCGGACCATCACGCTGCGCTGTTTCCCTGATCCAGTTGGTAGTTACGCTACTATCAGCATTCAACCCGGCAAAAAGCAGGTAGAGACTGTAGGCTCGTTTATTAAGCCAAGGCACCAGGCGCAAGTCGTCTTCTGCATATTTTGATTCTGCCGTGATCAAAAGATCTCTGAAAATCTTTCTTGCCTTCATGAAATTTTTTGTGCGTTCACGGTCATCATCGACATAAACTCGGGTCATAAACCAGGAGGCCTGCCGATCCTGCGCCAACATCGCTTCCTCAGAATCAATACCGTGATTCGCGACAGCCAAAGTTCGAAGGTGCTCAAGATGATCGGAAACCTGTTCCCAGTTCGCCAGGCGCATGTCGGTCCGAACCAGAGCCTCAACCATAGGTATTGTATCGGGATGCGTGAGACCTAATGTCGTTCGTGTGACCTGCAGGCGACGGTTCTGAGTTGACTTAACCTTTTCAAAATCAGCAAGCGACTCGTAAAGACTCTCGATTGAGAGAAGCGGCTCCAGTAATCGCGGATCTAGGAAGCCGTATTCGAATTCATAGTTCTCAAGCTGCGTCTCATACCGCTGTAGTTGCTGCATAATTTCAGTGTTCTGAGTGGCTAATTCCTGAGCCGCGAGGCTACGCGGCAGTGCGGGCTGAAGAAAAATAAAAAGCGCAAAAGACAGAGACGGCAATGTCGCGGTAACTCGCCAGCAATACTGATAAGGGATTCCTGATGTAAACAATTTCGCGCGCATCCGGTGAACTTTAATCGAGGATTTAAAACGACAATAGCTTGATCACAAACCATTGTCGATACAAACTGTCCTAACCGCTTCACGCCAACTCCGAAAAGATATGTCCAACCCAATTCTGTTAGCTCTGCTTTTGATGTTGGTTTTCAGCATTGCCGGCGCGCAGCAAAAATCAGAACTCAATCCCGACGGAGCAGGTGAATTCGCGTTCGTGAGAATTCAGTACGACAGTTTCTACGAGGGCGGTTATTATGGAGGCCCCTGGCTGACCGATTTTCCGGCTTCAGATCAAAATTTTCTAAGAGGCATATCGCGACTGACCAACGTCCGAGCCATGGATGAACCCATCGTGTTGCGCTTTGATGATGAGGCCATTTTTGACTACCCTTTTCTTTATGCTTTAGAGATGGGTCGCGGCGGCGGCGTTTTCTTGTCGCCATCGGAAATTGATAATTTAAGGGAATATCTACTGCGAGGTGGCTTTTTACTGATTGATGACTTCTGGGGACAGCAGCAGTGGGACGCTTTTTATCGCGATTTCTCAAAGGTATTTCCAGACAGGGAAATAATTGAACTTCAGGCCGACCATGAGATATACCACACGTTCTATGACATAGACGGGCCACAAATGATTCCCGGTCGGAGCGGTCGCCAAGGCTTTGGGCAGGCCGGCATCAACAACGCCTCAAATCACGCTATCATGGATGACAATGGCAGGGTTATGGTCTTAATCAACTGGAACTCCGACATGGGGGATGGCTGGGAACACACTTTCGACCAGTGGTACCCAACTCAATACGCTAATGCTGCTTACCAGCTAGGCATAAACTATCTCATTTACTCGCTCACTCACTGAACCAACTTAGGTGCCATAAACTAAGCGTCTAATCGAGGTTGTCGTGATTCACTATGAAATTTTGAAACTTCACACGACATTAATTCTAAGATTACTAAAGAAGTATCTGCTGGGGGCTGTGATCAGCGTCTTCGGTGCCATCTGGGAATACATCGCATAATTTTGGTTGCAATCTCTTGCTGTCTTCCTCACGCTCATGCTCGGTAGCTTTGGTTATCTTGTGGAAATTTTGATGGATGTCCAAGCGATTATGTGTGTTCATCATTGAGCGGCCGCACCACACTCGGGTGCGGAGACATTGAGGTGCTGAAAATATCCGTTTCGCACCCCGGATTGAAGCTATCACTGAACCGCAGGCTGTTACTTGATCTATGCCCATCATGTTCATGGCAACGACTCAGTTTTGGCAAGACTTACAGTCTAAATCAAACCAACGAAAAGAAGTATGCTGGCCACTCAAGCAAGGTTCTCTCAGCGCTGAGCGGCCAACAGCCTGACGGCGAGCCCGATAAAAATAGTTCCTGCCATTCGATTCAAAACAGTTTGCACCGCACTAGATCGCTGCAGCCGTTCGCCAAAAGATCCTGCAAACCAAGCAACAGCACCAAAGACCAGCAAAGTTGAAGCCATGAAAAGAGCCCCCAGAAGCAGCATTTGCAGAGTCACTGATCCACGTGTGCCATCTGCAAACTGAGGCAAAAAAGCAAGAAAAAACAGTGCTACCTTTGGATTCGTTACGTTCATAATAATGCCGCGAAAATAGAGTTCTCTTGGGCCCAGGCCCATGTTCGGGCCGTCATCGAACGCAGCAGCGCCGGCGCTGAACGCTTGGAACGCAAGAAAAAGCAAGTATGCAGCACCCACAGCCTTAAGCAGATTAAACGCGATAAGGGAAGTCTGGAACAAGGCCGCCACACCCAGAGTCGCTGCCGACACATGCAGCAACAGCCCTGAGCAAAGGCCCAAGGTCACAAGCAAGCCACTCTTTCTGCCATACAAGGCTGACTGTGAAAGCACGAACAAATTATCCGGGCCCGGGGCCACCGCGAGTGCCAAGGAGGCAGAAATAAACAGAGCCAAAACGTCTAACGGAATCAACATCAGCATCTACTCTCGTTTTCAACGCCGCTTTTAATTTCGCATGAATAAGTAATACCCAAAAGCCACTCTCACCCAAACTGAGGCGCCAAGCTGCACTCAGTCGCTGGCAGGCTCAAGTTCCAACCTGCGCGCGCCCGCAAGGATTCCAGTCAGACCGTAGTTTCCTTCATGGCAGGCGTATTCATAAGGCTTGGTATCGGTTGTGTTGAACGTCATTTCTCCGCGCCAGTCTTCCGTGTAGTAAACCGGATCACTGACTTCAAACTCGTACAAGATCTGCTCATCAGAATAGCGAGTCAAGCGCTCGATTATCTTGCCTTCAGCAGAAAGCGGCGCTGCATTTCTCGGAGACTGCTGGGGATGCAGATTTATGGTCTCAACAACCAGAGTATCGCCATCCCAGTAGCCCACAGAATCGCCCAACCAAGGCCCCAAGGCATCTGGTCGATGCTGTCCGTCTATGGGGATGATACGAGTATCATGGACCATCTCCACAAGAATCATAAGATAATCGTCTGTCTGGACGAACTGATACATGTTGTTGTATAGCACGTTGTTCATTGGGGGACCGCCAGTCGAACCGAACCCGATGATGCAGCGCTCACCGAGGGCGCGACCTTCAGGACCATCGTTGCCCCGAGTTGCAAAAGAAGTACGACGCAGTTCAATACCCTGCTCGGAAAATGGGATACGTCCATCTGTCGGATTTGTAATCCAGGATGTGCGCGATTGGCCTCGAACGCGGCCAAACTGTGAGCCCGGATCTACCCAAAAGGCATTATATCCTCGCCCCCTTGCAAGATCAGATCCATCAGGGAGCTCGCCTTGCACTTGATCGTCATCCGTTTCCTGTCGCACATTTTGATGGTGGTCACTAGTCAATTCGGGAAGCCTGTCATCGGGAATGACCAATCCCATTGGCTCATAGTTGGCCGGGCGCTGCATCGTCGTCAGCGACGCATTGGTCCAAAAGCCTTGCAGATTGGGCTTGCCCGAGGCGGTCCGTGGAGGCTCATAATTCTGGGCTGCGAGGGCTTCTGATAAAAGCATAAGGGCTACAGGTAGCGCGCGGTATATCATAATTTTTCTCCCGGCTATTAAGTAACTTTGGATTCACTGCCTGTCAAATCTTTTAGTTCCAATCCACCGTCTTCCCGGCGATAGGCGACTCGAGAAAGCGCCGCAACGCCAATACGGCGTGTCAATTCAGCGCCAAAAGTGATCCCGCCATTCAGCTTCGATAATTGGCATCACTATTATTCAGTAAAGTCTGTTAACCGGTGAAGGGCCGAACGACTTCCACACTCCCTGATGAATCGCCCCGCTGCGGTCACCTCGGGACCAGTCGCAAACGCCTGTATTGAAAATTGAAGTCAGCTCTTCGAATTCCTCATCGCTGAACTCTACCGCATAGTCAAGGCGGAATGGAGAACGCAGATGGCATGCAACAACGTCATTTGCCAGAGAAGCTCCTGCGACCTGT
>DORE01000158.1 GCA_003514305.1 Gammaproteobacteria bacterium
AAGGATCAACTCAATCGATATCGAAAGACAAAAAGTCAGGGTTGAAAATCTTGAGAGGCAATTTCAAAGAAGTGAGACACTTTTTGGTCGAGAGTTAATTGGAGAGGAGGAATATGAGTCTCTTCGCAATCAGTTGGATTTGGCTCGCATTGATTACCTGTCATCGCAAGAAAGACTTGCTCAGTCGAATGCGCAATTAGATCAAGTACTTGATAACTTGTCGAAGACTCAGATTATTTCCCCAATCGACGGTGTAGTGACTAGTTTGGATATTAAGGTTGGCGAAACAGCCATAGCCAGTTCGACGAACATACCCGGCTCCTCCCTGATGACTATCGCAAACCCTTCAAGCATATACACTGAGGTCTTGGTGGACGAGGCCGATATCGCGAATATCAGGGTCGGCCAGAAAGCAGAAATTGTTGCAATCGCCTATCCGGATGAACCGATGCAGGGAACGGTTCGCTTCATAGCAAATACGGCGAAGATTGCCCATGGGAGGACCGGCCTTAGTTTCGTTGTCAAGATCGATATAGAGGATCCGGGCGAGGTGATCCTGCGGCCGGGGATGTCTTGCAGAGCTGAGATTTTTACGCAGGACGACCGACTGGTAACAGCTGTCCCTATCGAAGCGGTACTTTTTGAAGAGGATAAGGCCGAAAATAGAAGTGACCATTTCATTTTTCTTAATGATCAAGGCGTAGCAAAGAAAGTTAAAGTTGACGTTGGATTATCGGATGATGAGTTCCAAGAGCTTCTCAGCGAAATAGACTCCGGGGTCGATGTTATAGTCGGGCCCAATCGTGAGCTCAGAAATCTCAGTGATGGAGACCGGATCGGAGAACTGATTGAGGATGGTGACTTGAAAACAAGGGAAAAAGGCGGCCGCTTTCAATTTAGAATTGGAGCCTGATATGAGTCTGATTAGCCTTGTTGAAGTGTCAAAGCACTATCAGATGGGCGGAGAGACGGTGAAGGCTCTTGATTCTGTCACAGTTCACATCGCTGAAAACGACTATATTGCCTTCATTGGATCTTCAGGATCAGGCAAGTCGACGATGCTCAATATACTCGGATGTCTCGATAAACCATCAACAGGAGACTATCATCTGAATGGCAATGACGTTGATAGTTTAAAAGACAACGAATTGTCCGAGATTAGGAATCTGGAGATCGGATTTATTTTCCAAAGTTTCAACTTGCTGCCCCGGTCGACGGCACTAGCAAACGTCATGCAGCCTCTTATATATCGTAATACCAGTTACAAAGCTAGAAAGAAGCTGGCGCTTGATGCATTAACGCGTGTTGGACTTGGAAGCAGGGTCTCGCATCTTCCAAATCAACTTTCGGGAGGACAGCGTCAACGGGTAGCGATTGCCCGAGCGCTCGTTACTGAGCCCTCTATTCTTCTTGCAGATGAGCCAACAGGCAACCTTGATTCACGAACCACTGACGAGATCATGGTCTTATTCGATGAATTACACCACGACGGTCATACCTTGGTTATCGTGACTCACGAACCAGAAATCGCTGGACGCTGCAAGCGAGTAGTTGAGTTGAAAGATGGGCGAATATTTTCTGACAGCAGGCATTAGAATCGAATTATGTTTTTCTCTTTAATTGAGAGTTTCCGCTCGGCTTTTATTGCAATACTAGCCAATCGCTTGAGAAGTTTTTTGACGACTCTGGGGATAATCATTGGAGTGGCGAGTGTGATTAGTGTGGTGTCCCTCACTGGGGGCATGAGTTCATTTATTGGTGATTCATTCGAAGCTTTAGGCTCAAATAGTTTAACAATCTTCTCATATACGCCATTTGAAGATCGCATGAAGGGGGCTTCTTCTAGGCTGACGCCAGAAGACCTAGAGTTGATTGAGCGTCGTGCTGAGGGGGTTGCCTCGATCACGCCGATATTGGCGGCAAACCGATCGAGCCAGATCAAGTATGGCCCTCAAACAGTTTTCAGTGAGATTCTCGGTACGACTTTCGCTTTTCAAGATGTCTCGCAATCCTACACTCAGTCAGGACGCTTTCTGGCTGAGTCTGACAATTTGACTCGACGAAGAGTGGCTGTCATTGGAGAGGAGGTCAGAGACAATCTGAATTTGCCGCAAAACCCGATAAATGAATATATAGAATTCAGCGGCGAGTGGTTCAAAGTTGTTGGCCTGCTTGAATCACGTGGTGAAGTGATGGGCCAAAGCCGTGATAATTTGGTCCTCATACCTTACAGCACCATGGTGAGCATCCTCGGCAATCAGACGAGCACTGACATCGGCATTCAGTTGACCTTGAGTCCCAATGCAGAGCTCGACCTTGTCACGATCCAGTTAACAGCCTTGCTGCGCGACGCACATAATTTGGACGCAGGCGCTGAAGATGATTTCAGGATCCAAACGCCGGAGCAGTTGACAGAGCAGGTCAATGAAATTCTTGGGACCTTAACTCTTGTTGTGGCAGGCATTGTAAGCATTTCGCTTCTTGTGGGCGGAATTGGAATTATGAACATAATGCTGGTTTCGGTCACTGAGAGAACGAGAGAAATTGGGATATGTAAGGCAATAGGTGCCAAGAGTCACCATATTTTGATGCAATTCTTAATCGAGGCAGTTTTGCTTTCGCTGACTGGTGGTGCAACAGGTCTAGCTACGGGTTATGGCCTTGGGGTGCTTATCTCCAGCGGGATACCGGATTTTCCTCCTGCTAGTGTGCCTCTCTGGGCAGCACTGCTTGCGCTTGGATTTTCTGGAGCGGTTGGAGTGCTATTTGGAATTTTGCCTGCAGCCAAAGCATCGAGGTTAGACCCCATAGACGCTTTGAGATACGAATAACAACGATCAATCACCCTAGCCTGTGCCTCTTGGATTATCGTTTTGATCTTTTGGACTAAATGCAATACCTTGAGTCAAATATCAATCAACGAAATGCGATTATTTAGGGGCATGTTATGAATCTTCTTTCCCCCGCACTTCCTGGCCTGGCTGCAATAATCTTTATTATTTCTAGTCATATAGCATTGGCGCAGCATCACGACTTGGAAGGCACATGGACGAATAAATCTTTGACTGGTTTACAGCGCCCCCAAGGAGTCAACAAATTAATAGTGTCGCCCGAGGAAGCATTCGTGATCGCTGCCAGGACCCCAATTGCAGGACTTGAGGGGGGGTTAGACGAAGGGGATGGTGTGAACAACACGCCGGAAGTTGGAGGTGGGGACTTCGGTGTACGAGCTTACAATAATTTTTGGGTTGAGCCGGGAAATAGTCTGGCCTTGGTAAAAGGAACGCATCGCACTTCTTACATCATCGATCCGCTTAACGGTCGGATTCCTCGGAGAACAGACCCTCAGTATGACTTTGTTCGAGATAACTTTGGCGCCCGTTATGCGACAGGGGTGGCAGATTTCAGTGGCCCTGAAGCCTTTCCCAATTCGGAACGCTGTCTTCTCGGATTTGGCAATAAAGCGGGTCCGGGCATGATGAGTGCGCTCTACAACAACACCTATCAATTTATCCAGACAGACGATTATGTGGTTATTCTCGTTGAAATGGCTCACGATGCCAGAATAATACCGATTTATTCATCGAAAGAAGAAGCGCGAGCGAACCGTCGTCCTGAAGCACATGAACCATGGTTTGGTGACTCTGTAGGCTGGTATGAAGAAGAAACTCTGCTTGTAGAAAGCGTCAATATCAATCAGCAGCAGCTTCGCCAGAGTTCTGTGCCTATTACCAAAAAAGGGCGCATTGTTGAGCGGTTTAGTCGATATTCTGATGACGAAATTGTTTACCAGTTTACTGTCGAAGACAGCAATATTTACTCGCAACCATGGACTGCCGAGCTGAGCTTTTATGCAACGGATGATCAAGTTTATGAGTACGCTTGCCATGAAGGCAATTATTCAATGCCTGGGTCGCTAGCTGGTGCTAGAACATTGGAGTTAAGGCAAGAGTTCGGTCTTGACTAGGGCTTTTAAATAGTTCGACTAGAAAATGCTTTACGTTTCATCAGTGGACTTTGAAAACAGGTATAGATTACCTTCATCGACGTGGCTCTTCTTTGCTTACT
>DORE01000234.1 GCA_003514305.1 Gammaproteobacteria bacterium
CTAATGTTTAAGACCGGCGACAGCCTTGAAGAGTTTGACCCTGAGATCAGCGCGGCTATTGAGTTTGAAAGAACACGGCAAGAGCAGCACATCGAGCTTATTGCCTCGGAAAACCACACAAGCCCTTTCGTCATGGAAGCGCAGGGCTCCGTTCTGACTAACAAATATGCAGAAGGGTACCCGAACAAACGCTACTACGGCGGATGCGAGTTCGTAGACAACGTTGAGGATCTTGCCATTGCCCGAGCAAAAGAGTTATTCGGTGCCGACTATGCAAATGTGCAACCTCATTCGGGCTCCCAGGCCAATGCATCAGTCTACATGGCTTTGGCAAAGGCAGGCGACACTGTGCTCGGCATGAGTCTCGCTGATGGCGGTCATTTAACCCATGGCGCGTCCGTGAGTTTCTCAGGACGTATCTACAATTCGGTGCAGTACGGCTTGAATCACGAAACAGGGGAAATCGATTACGATCAGATTTCCCAACTCGCTGAGGAACACAGGCCGAGGATATTAATGGGGGGATTTTCTGCCTATTCGCGCGTAGTGGACTGGCAGAAATTCAGGGACATAGCCGACAGCGTAGGCGCCTATCTGGTAGTCGATATGGCTCATATTTCCGGGTTGGTGGCTGCCGGCGTGTACCCCAGTCCAGTGCAGATTGCCGACGTAACTACCTCAACTACGCACAAGACTCTGCGTGGTCCTCGCGGTGGTATTATTCTCGCTAAGTCGAACCCTGAGCTTGAAAAGAAACTTAACTTTTCCGTATTTCCAGAAAGTCAAGGTGGTCCGCTTATGCATGTGATTGCAGCGAAGGCAATTTGCTTCAAGGAGGCTATGAGTCCGGACTTTCGCGCTTATCAAGAGCAGGTAATCAAAAATGCTCAGGTGATGGCTAAAGGGTTCATCGACCGAGGCTATGACATAGTCTCTGGAGGCACCGACGATCATTTGTTTTTATTGAATTTGATTCGCCGCGGCATTACCGGTAAAGAAGCAGATGCCGCCCTTGATGAGGCCAATATTACGGTTAATAAAAACGCTGTGCCGAATGATCCGAACCCACCATTTGTGACGAGTGGGTTGAGGATCGGAACGCCAGCGATAACGACCAGAGGCTTTGTCGAAAGTGACTGTGCCCAACTAACTGCTTGGATGTGTGACGTGTTGGATGACCTGGATAACAGGCAGGTACGCGTCACTGTCAAAGAAAAAGTGCTGTCGCTGTGCGCCAAGCATCCAGTTTATCAGCGGGTCTGAAACGAGAGCTAATCCATGCACTGTCCCTTCTGTGGCGCTATAGATACCAAAGTGATTGATTCTAGGTTGGTTTCTGAAGGCAATCATGTGCGTCGTCGTCGGGAATGTATTACCTGTGAGGAGCGTTTTACGACCTACGAATCAGCGGAACTGGTAATGCCGCGCATCATCAAGCAAAACGGCATAAGAGAACCTTTTAACGAAGACAAGTTGTTTGCGGGCTTAAACAAGGCGCTTGAGAAGCGACCTGTCAGCATTGAAAGCGTCGAAGAGGCCGTGAACCGTATCAAGGCAAATCTGCGCTCAACTGGAGAGCGTGAAATACCGTCCCGGACGGTCGGGGAGCAAGTCACGAAAGAGCTTCGGGATCTGGACGAGGTTGCCTATGTTCGCTTTGCCTCGGTTTACCGAAGCTTCAAAGATTTGGCAGAGTTCAGGGCTGAGATTGATAAACTCTCCAAAAACAATACCTGATAATTAGCCGGCAGAAACCGGTCGGCCCGAGTCCAAAAACAAGCGTGAATCTGCTAAACTCTGGCTCCTTTTCCACTGTCTGCGTCGTTAGCTGAAGTTCGGCTAGCGTCGGTGAGGCGAGACCATGGAATACGTCCAAAGCACAGACTTGAAACCTTCGTGTATCGACTGGCCAGTCCATATGCAAAGAGCGCTTGACCTTGCTGAAACTGTCTTAACGGCTAGTCCGAACCCTCGTGTCGGGTGCGTGCTTGTCCGGGGTGGGCAAGTGATCTCGGAGGGTTGGCATAGTGCTGCCGGAGCGCCACATGCCGAGGCGATGGCACTGGAAGAGGCAGGTCCGAAGGCACGTAACGCAATCGCCTTTGTAAGCCTCGAGCCCTGTGCTCATCATGGCAAGACAGGGCCCTGCAGTGAAGCGCTCATCGCTGCGGGCGTCGCCACGGTAGTTATCCCCATGCAGGACCCTCATCCAGCAGTCTCCGGAAAAGGCATCGCGCAACTCGAAGAGGCCGGCGTCGAGGTGATCATGATGGTCGATTTCGAAGAAGCTGCGCGTGGAATCAATCCCGGTTTCCTCTCCCGAGTTGAGCGTGGCAGGCCGCGGGTGCGAATAAAGCTTGCAATGAGCCTTGACGGTCGCACTGCCTTGTCTAACGGAGGGAGTAAATGGATCACCGATGTTGCGTCTCGCAAAGATGTGCAGTTGCTTCGCGCTAGTAGCTGTGCAGTGCTCACCGGAGTTGGCACCATTCTCGCAGACAATCCAAGTTTAACGGTGCGACTAGATGAAATGGGGTTGGACGCCGATCAGATTAAAACTAACGCATTGAATTTACAGAACCCGCCTTTGCGTGTGGTGCTAGACAGCACGTTACGCACCCCTGCTCAATCCAAATTGCTGGAAGCGGAAGGCAATGTCCTCATTTATTCGACTGCTTCTGCGCAGTCGGCCGAGCTGGTAGCACTCGATAGCTGCACACTCAAAGTAGCAGGTAGCGACGCAAGGGTTCAGCTTCTCCCTGTCCTAAAATCTCTGGCGTCCGAATACTACTGCAATGACACATTGATAGAAGCAGGTCCCACACTTTGCGGTGCGTTCTTACGCGCAAATCTGGTCGATGAGTTGATACTTTATGTTGCGCCGAAGCTGATGGGTAGTGACGGAAAGGCCCTTCTGGATTTGCATGGTATTCAAACCATGGCGGATACGCCGACGTTTGAAGTTATAGAAGCGCAGCAGCTGGAGCGCGATGTCAAGTTGCGCCTGCTGCCGCAGGTTTAGTAAAAAGTCTGTAGCACTATCTATTTGAGAGTCAAATATGTTCACCGGAATAGTTGAAAGTATTGGCAAAGTTGTAAAACTCGAAAGAATCCAGGATGAATGGCGCCTTACATTGCAAACTGGGAGTCTTAGTCTTGATGATGTCAAACTGGGAGAAAGTATCGCGGTAAGTGGTTGTTGTCTCACAGTCGTGCAATTAACAGGAAACGGATTTGCCGCTGACGTTTCCAACGAAACGCTGCGCTGCACAACACTGGGGCAATTCAAGTCTGGGACGAGGGTGAATCTTGAGAAAGCGATGCAAGCTACTGATCGGTTTGGCGGGCATATTGTCAGTGGTCATGTTGACGGCGTAGGCGAGCTGGTGTCTTCCGAAATTGAGGGTAAGAGCCAGAAGCTGATATTTTCGGTGCCAAATGGACTGAGCAGATTTATCGCTGCTAAGGGCTCGATTTGTATCGATGGGACGAGCCTGACAGTTAATCAGGTCGAAGGTAATACCTTCTCTATCAATGTCATTCCTCACACACAGGAAATGACAGTGATTGGTACTTATGAGCTAGGTCAGCGGGTCAATCTGGAAGTCGATCTGGTAGCCCGCTACCTCGAAAAGTTATTTTCGAACGAACATTGCGGGGAGAGCGGAGGTGTAAGTGCATCGCTGCTTGAACAACATGGATTCAAGCGAGATTGAATGGCGATACAATGAAACTAAACTCCATAGAAGAAATAATAGATGATATTCGCCTCGGCAAGATGGTTATCCTTATGGACGACGAGGATCGAGAGAATGAAGGCGATCTGATTATTGCGGCAGAGCGCGTGTGCACTGAGGACGTGAATTTTATGGCAACCAATGCGCGCGGATTGATCTGCCTGACGCTCACTGGCAAGCACTGTGAGCACCTCAAGCTTCCCCTGATGGTGGATGACAACAACACGCCCTATAACACGAATTTTACGGTTTCTATTGAAGCTGCAAGTGGAGTAACTACGGGAATCTCTGCGGCCGATCGCGCCCGCACCATTAGGGTGGCTGTGGCCAGGGACAGTGAGCCGGAAGACATTGTTCAGCCTGGTCACATTTTCCCCATCATGGCACAACCAGGAGGCGTGCTGCGCCGAGCGGGACATACAGAAGCGGGTTGTGACCTTGCGCGATTAGCGGGCTATCAGCCAGCGGCGGCAATTGTGGAGATAATGAATGAAGACGGCTCAATGGCGCGTCGGTCAGATCTCGAGAAATTTGCTCAAAAGCACGACCTCAAGATCGGTACCATCGTTGACTTGATCCACTATCGTATCGCAAACGAGCAAACAGTCACTCGAACTGAGACGTATGAGATGTCTACTGCCCACGGTCCGTTTAAGGTTCACAAGTATGTTGATTCCATTAGTGGGAGCCTGCACCTCGCTTTTGTCAAAGGAGAACCAGCGGCAAACGAACCTACGTTAACGCGGGTTCATATCCCTAACACGCTGCGAGATACGTGCGAGGTCTTTAATTCAGAGAGGACCAGTTGGTCTTTCAGTGCAGCGCTGAAAAGAATCAGCGCGGAAGGCAAAGGTGTCGCCGTATTATTATCTGGCGAGGATTATGGTCAAGATCTCGCCGGAAATCTGGCCTCCGCGATTGTCGAGAGCACTGACGGCCCTCAGTCCACTCGCGCCGGTAGCGATCTGACGATCGGCACAGGTTCACAGATATTGCGCGATCTTGGGGTTGGCAAAATGCGTTTGTTGAGCCACCCAGCGCGTTTCAACGCGATTTCAGGATTCGACCTTGAGGTGGTCGACTTCGTCGGATTTGAGAAATAATATTATCCCTAGGTTTTCGGATTGAGCGGGAACGGGTCACGTAACGAGAACAGGATTGAATGAGCATGAGCATCAAGATCATTGAAGGGAACTATAATTTTGCCACGGCACGATTAGGTATTGCGGTCGCCCGCTTTAACAGCTTTATCGTTGATCGACTGTTGGAAGGGGCCTTAGATACTCTGCGCAAGCACGGTGTGATGGAGCGGGATATCACGGTAGTCAAGGTCCCGGGTGCTTACGAATTGCCTCTGGCCGTTAAGATGATGCTGGATCAGAACACTTATGATGGCATTATTGCGCTCGGTACCGTGATCCGGGGAGGAACATCGCATTTTGAACACGTCGCGGGCGAATGTGTGAAAGGGCTCAGCCAGGTAGGGCTCGCTGCTTCTTTGCCAGTCACCTTCGGCGTGCTTACGGTTGACACTATTGAGCAGGCCATTGAGAGAGCAGGTACCAAGGCCGGCAACAAGGGGTCGGAAGCTGCCATGACAGTGATTGAAATGATCAGCTTGTCTCGACAGCTCAAAGTCTAAAGCGTCGCTTATCTGTAATCAGGTGCACAGAAAACTCCCTTTAGCGCAACGCAGAAAGGCACGGCAGCTTCTTCTGCAAGCCCTTTATCAATGGGCGCTTACTGGCGCTGACCCCAAGGAGATCGGCAAAGAGTTTCATGATCGGAATAATGAGAAGATTGATTGGGCGTTTTTTGATGAGGTTTTTCAGGATATCCCAAAAACCGTAGAAACTCTGAAAGGGCATCTAAGCCCTTTGCTGGACCGAAAACTGGGAGCACTCGATCCAATAGAAAAATCCCTGCTTTATCTTGGAGCCTACGAGCTGGCGAATCGTATTGACGTGCCATATCGTGTTGTGATCAACGAGTGCGTAGAGCTAGCCAAGATGTTTGGTGCCACAGAGAGCCACAAATATATAAATGGCGTACTAGATAAACTCGCACTAGCACTGCGAACCGCCGAATACGGCAGGCCAAACTGAATAGTGACCTCAGCGGTAAAGCTCCATCCTAATGCAAATGGCCTGATAGAAAATGTCACTCTCAGAATTTGAACTTATTGACCGTTTTTTCAAATCTCGATTCTTAGAGAATCTGCATCCGGCCGTAAGTCTCGGTATAGGTGACGACGCTGCCGTGCTGACAGGTACAGCCGGGCAGTCACTGTGCGTTTGTACTGATGTCCTCGTCAGTGGTGTTCATTTTCCTGCTGATGGTGATCCCGCCGAAATCGGACAGCGCGCCCTGCGAGTCAATTTAAGTGATCTTGCAGCGATGGGTGCTCGGCCCGTGTGTTTTACGCTTGGATTAACTCTGGCCTTTGCCGATGAGGAGTGGCTCTCAAGATTTTCATCGGGATTGTTTAGTGCCGCCCAGCAATTTGGATGCTCGCTGGTTGGCGGTGACACTTCCCGCGGGCCCTTATCCATCAGCATAACCGCTATAGGGGAGGTGCCATCTGGAAAGCCCGTTACCCGGAGCGGAGCAAAGCTGGGCGATGTGCTTTATGTCACCGACTGCTTGGGTGGTGGACAAATAGCCTTGCGCCATTTGGGTTTCAGTGCTGCTGAGCCTATTGCGAAAAAGGCGGCCCCGGCAGAAGCGCTGCAACGAGAAGGTCATCGAGGTCTGACCCGAGGGGAAGAGGAATATTTGCTGACGCGATTTTTTCGGCCCGAGCCCAGAATTGCTTTTGCTGAGCGTACTCGGAACCTGATGAGTTCGGCAATTGATGTGTCTGACGGGCTGCACGCTGATGCTAGTCACCTAGCCAGCGCTTCCGGCGTAGGTCTGCGAATCAATCTGGATAAACTCCCTTTTGCTCAACAAGTGCAAAGCCTGACCTCAGAAGAGGAGCGTGTGACTGCAGCGCTTTATGGAGGCGATGATTATGAGCTTTGCTTTACGGCGGCGACCACTCACAAAGAGCAGATCGAGGCAGCCGCATCGGCATTAGGCTTGCGTGTCACCGCGATAGGCGAAGTTCAGCAAGGCAAAGGCGTCGGCCTGTTTTACGAAGGGGTTGCAGCGCCGGCTCAACACAGGCGTAGTTTTGATCATTTTTTTACGGTGGAGACGGTGTGAGACCAGCAGGTTTCGACAGGACGAATCCGGTTCACTGGCTTGCTTTTGGGCTAGGGAGTGGCTTCGCACCCAAAGCCCCTGGCACTTGCGGCTCTGCCGCTGGGGTTCTGCTATATTTGCCACTGGCAGATCTTCCGCTAGCGATTTATTGCTTCGTAATCGCCCTAGCATTCACAGCGGGAGTTTGGATATGCGGCTCGACTTCCAGGCAACTCCGTGTTCATGATCATGGTGGGATCGTTTGGGATGAATTCGTGGGAGTATGGATTACGTTGACGGCCGTTCCATTAACCCTGAGTGGGCTATTATGCGGTTTTATTTTGTTTCGCGTGCTGGATATCGTGAAGCCGTGGCCAATAAACTGGGTCGATAAAAAAGTCCACGGTGGTCTTGGCATCATGCTCGATGATGCCATTGCAGGTGTGCTCGCAGGCACGGGCCTGCAGGCATGTTATCGCCTACTTTACTAGACACTCCTTGCTTATTCTGAATAGGCCTGTTGATAAATTAAAACGTGATAACTTGATGGTTTTTCTTATAGCATCATTACCGTTGCGGTCGCTCGGTGGGGAATTTGTACCTGGATTCGAGAACTTCGCGGCCGGCAGCCGCATATTTGGCCTACGCTGCGATTTCTGGCTTCAGTTGCAGGATGCTATGCAGAGTTTTGTCGAGAATAGGCGAGCTTTTTCTTTACCCATGTTAGCAAGTAAGAGGTATTGGGCTGCAATGAGATCAAGGCCTGTGACATGTAAAGGAGCGGAGCCGATACTGTCGAGACCAGAGAACGTCTGCGCTTCGCTGTCGAGAGACGTCAAAAAGGCATCTGCCAACTCATGTTCGAACATCTCGGGGGAGAAAATCTTCGCTCGATTTCCATAAATTTGCCCAAGGTAAATGAATTCGAAGGCATTGGGATAGCGTTTGATGACATGCTCGCACTCTATTATGGATTTAATACGTATAATAACGACTATTGTGCTGTCAAAGTCAGTAAACTCTGTCATACAAAGTAAGCGTTATCTGGGAATTTTTTGTTTCAATCACGTTCATTAATTGTCGATTTAATGCGCCACGGTGAACCGGAGGGGGGAGATATTCTTCGAGGAAGGATTAATCCGGTTCTAACCGATTTGGGATGGCAACAGATGCGAATGGCAGCTTCTTTAGATTCCTCTTTTTTGGCTACAGCAAAAACGCCGCCTTGGGACAGAGTTATAAGCTCACCCCTTGCCCGGTGTCGTGAGTTTGCCAAGCGTGCCGCAATCGCCGCTCAAACAGCCTGTCATGTTGAGGAAAAGTGGCAGGAAATTGATTATGGAGATTGGGATGGTATGCCCATGAGCCAGTGGCGTCAGGAAGCGGCTGCTCAGTTTCGCGAGTTCCGGGAGGATATTACCGCACTGTGCCCCCCTAATGGCGAGGCTTTCATATCTTTTAGGGCACGTATTCTTGCTGCCTGGCAGCAAGTCAGCGAACTGCAGGAAGCCAATCATGTCCTTGTGGTCACCCATGGAGGAGTGATGAGGGTAATCCTGCCTTTCGTGCTTGGGATGCCGCTAAATCGCAGTTTTCCACTGTACATCCCCTTTGCTTGCATCAGCCGCATAAAGCTTACCTGGACTGACGACAAACTCAGTGCCAGCTTGATCTTTCATAACGGCGCAGCATACGAGCGGGAGCCCGCTTCTCTTCTTTAGTCTCAACTGCGCACGGAATCGATCAGAGCGCAAAGACGGCTTGCACCATCGAGTGCTCTTGGGGTATGCCGCTGCATTAGATCCGGCTGAATAAAAAATAGCTTTTCTTCTCTGACAGCTGACAGGTCTTTCCAATCACGCCATCTATCTAACCATTCGGGCCGCCTCTGATCCATCCCGCTGGCGATGATGACTTGTGGATCCCGGGAAAGCACGGACTCCAAGGAAACTTTTGGTGCAACACTGTTGAGATTCCCAAAAATATTCTCCCCTCCGCAGACGGTTATCATGTCGTTAATTAGTTCGCTCCCTCCCGCAGTGATCAGAGGTCGGTTCCAGACCTGATAGAATGTTCTGACCGGTTCACGCTGCGAGTAGAGTGTTCTCAGGCCCTGAAGCTGGCGTCGGAAGTTTGCGCTGGCCTCAGAGGCAATGTCACTAGTGCCCGAAAGCGCACCGATGCGATCGAGATGGGTCGCTACTGCTTCCAAATCCCTCGGCTCGGCGATATAAACTGTTAGCCCCAGTTCTCGAAGTCGATTAATCGCGGCGCGCGGGTTTCCAGATTGCCAAGCTATGACCAGGTCAGGTTGCAGCGCAAGCAGGGTCTCTAAATCCAGCGAGTCATATCGACCAACGATTGGAAGGTTCCTCGCTTCTGGCGGGTAGTCACTAAATTCTACGACTCCAACAATCTTTTTTCCGGCACCGGCAGCAAAAAGGATTTCGGTCAGCGATGGCGCTAGGCTGATAATGCGCATCGCCGGCACTGGGAGGCTAATAAGATTGCCCTCGTCGTCATAGGCATCAGCCGCATTGAGCTGATGGTGCGCCAGGCTATGGCTAAGGGCAAGAATTCCAGTAAGCGCGTAGTGCGTAAAAGATGACTTCAATAATCTATGCCCCGTTGCACCTTTACACCATCATAGAAAGCATGTTTGGTTTCACCGATCTCGCTTACGGTGTCAGCCATCTCAATCAATTCTGATGAAGCGTTTCTCCCGGTCACCACGACGTGTTGAGAGGGAGGCCGGGACTCAATAGCCTGCAGTACCATCTCCTTTTCGAGATACCCATAAGTGATCATATAGGTGAGCTCGTCCAGCACTACAACATTAACGTTAGGATTGGATAACAATGCACGGGCATGCTGCCAGGTTGACTCTGCCGCAGCAATATCGGCTTCTCTATCCTGTGTTTCCCAGGTGAAACCGGTCGCCATCACAAAAAAATCAACCAACTGGTTATGCTCAAATAACTTTTGTTCTCCGCAGTCCCAGGTGCCTTTGATAAACTGCACCACCCCACAACGAAGTCCGTGACCGACACTGCGAGCCAGCATTCCAAAGGCGGACGAGCTCTTGCCTTTGCCGTTACCGGTCAAGACCACCATCAGTCCTTTATCTATAGTAGCCTTCGCTATATTGCCATCGATGTGTTCTTTCTTGCGCTGCATCGCACGTTTGTGACGTGCATTACGTTCGGTCGAATTCGACATTCTTTTATCCGTCAGCTGCTGCGCCTGCCAATTAGGCGGTCTCAACATAAGTGTTTGGGTCTTAGGGCCTCAAACGCGCTGGAGCGAGTTTCAGATTGGCTGCTTAAGCAAAAAGGTCGAACATGTGCTGGCAGCATCAACTTCAATTAAGCCCAACGTCGCAGCGAGCAATCAGGCTGGAGGGCGCTGATTTTGGGCGCAATCTTTGATTTATACGGATTCACTGTGGCTAGTTTTGCTCACCGTTCTTCAGATAATCTACTCGGGCAAATGATGCTTTCGAAAGCAAGCGTGGTCGGTGATCTATTTCGCAAGCGACAACCGCAGCCGAGGCCGCCTAAACTGGCTCAGTCAATTCGATAATAGCGAGCTCAGACTGTTTCATCGTGTAAATTGCAAGCTTTGAGTTTTTGCTTAATCGCGAGCGTGATGTCTGAGCTGGCCAAGCCCACATTCGACAGCATTTCGGTCGCTTTACCATGCTCAAGAAATATGTCAGGCAGTCCTAGATTGAGTACGGGGAGGCTGCAGTTATGTGCTGCTAGATATTCATTAACTGCGGAGCCCGCACCCCCCATGATTGCGTTTTCTTCGACTGTAACGATGAGGTCGTGGCGTCGTGCCAGTTTTTCGATTAACTCCCCATCCAGTGGCTTAACAAAACGCATGTCGGCTAGAGTTGCGTTGAGGCTTTTTGCAGCGTCTGCTGCCGGTGCAACCATGCTTCCAAACGCGAGAATTGCCACTCGGTTCCCTTCTCGGCGAAGCACTGCACGCCCGATATCAACTGGTTCAAGACCGGGCAGGATTTCGGTGCCCGGT
>DORE01000249.1:0-18521 GCA_003514305.1 Gammaproteobacteria bacterium
ATAGAATACAAAGGATTTTCTTCGCAAGGCAATTTCCATACTCGGATAAAAGCAAGCTCTGAGCACAGCAGAACCAAAAAATCATGGACTGAGCTGTCTGACATTTTTTTGTCGCAAACCGCCCGGTTCGCCAGAGAATTCAAGTTGGGGCTGGTAGCCGTTAATCCCGTAAACACACGGACAACCTGCCGCTACTGTGGGCTACAAGGTCTTTGTCGTATAGATGAATTAACCAAAGCAGAGCACATCGAATCGTCCGACATAATCGCAGATGACCTTTATGACTGATTCCCTGTCAATACAATTACCTGACCAGAGCGCACGCAAAAACGCGCTGGACATTAGACAATCCTTCATCGTTCAAGCGCCCGCTGGCTCGGGAAAAACTGAATTGCTCACTTTGCGCTATCTGAAGCTGCTAGCTACTGCATCACAACCAGAAGAAGTGCTGGCAATAACATTTACCAAAAAAGCAGCTAGCGAAATGCGCGACCGCATAGCCAGTATTTTGTCCTGGTGTCAAAATTTTCTTGACGGAGATACGACTCAGATCAGTGACATTGAAGCATTAAAGCTGGGAATTGGGAAATCAGTCCTAGAGAGAGACCGTCGCGAAGAGTGGCATCTACTTGAGTCGCCAAGCCGTTTGCGCGTACAAACAATTGATAGCTTATCTTTCTACCTGGCAAAACAACTCCCGACCCTTTCGCAAATTGGTGGGAGTCCGACCGTCACTGAGGATATCGAGGTTTGTTGCAGAGAGGCGATCAATGCCACTCTCGCTCAACTGGAGAGCGGTACCGAATTAGCATACCACATAGAGGTTGTGCTAACGCATTTAGACAACGATCTTGTATCTATTGGAAACCAGTTACTTGGGATGCTTGGACAGCGGGATCAGTGGTCAAATTATGTTATTGACCTAACCATCAACAAAACAGGAACCTCTCAGTTTCTCAAATTAGGTTTAATTGAGTTGATAGAAGAAACATTGCTGTCTGTCACAAAATTGCTTAATGAAAGTGAGGACGAACTAATTGAACTGGCTAATTTTGCTGCCGCCAATTTAAATAATGAAAAAGATAAATTATCCATAGCCAGTTTTTTTCCTCTAGAGTCACTCCCAGAAAGCAACATAGAGGCACTGCCTGTCTGGCTTTTTTTATTAAGCTTCCTCCTAAAAAAGCAAAGGGCTGACGACTTGGGTCCACCAGACTGGCTGAGGCAGGCCAATAAAAATCATGGGTTTCCAGCAAGCAGCAACGGCGACAAAGAGGGGCAGTCGATTTGCAAGGAATACAAGACAAAGCGAACTGATCTGATATCAATACTAAAGGAGAAACCAGGCGCCTTACAGGAACTCGCCTTTATCAGGCTTCTGCCGACATCCGAAGAAGATAGCGACCAGTGGGACTTCCTTAATTCCCTATGTAATGTGCTTAGAGCTTTGAACGCAGAGCTTCTCCTCGCCTTCACTCGACATCGTGTAGTCGATCACATCCAGATCAGCGCTGCCGCCAGGATGGCACTGGGCACTGAAGATGAACCAACAGATCTCGCTCTAGCGCTTGATAATAATATCAATCACATCTTGGTTGATGAATTTCAAGACACCTCCCAGCTCCAGCTGAGTTTACTCAAAAAGCTGACGGCAGGATGGCAAACCGATGATTGGCGCACACTTTTCCTGGTCGGTGATGCGATGCAGTCCTGCTACAGCTTTCGCAATGCCAACGTTGGAATCTTCCTTGACGTACAAAAACGCGGGCTCGAGCATATTAAACTTGAAACATTAGTGCTTCAAAGCAATTTCCGTTCTCAGCAACCATTGATTGATTGGGTTAACGGCACTTTTGCCGACGCTTTTCCAGCAAAAGCGGACGTTTCACGAGGGGCTGTGCCTTACAATCGAGCTGAAGTAATTCACAAGAAAAGTGACGGCAAAGGTGTCGAAGTCGACCTGATTGAATATGAAAGTGACCAGCGACAACAGGCTTTGTTCCAGGAGTCTGAGCAACTAGCTGATAAAGTTCTCAAACTACAGGAGCAGTTCCCAGGCGACAGTATTGCGATACTTGTTAGAACTCGAACACAACTGAAAACCGTCATACCATCACTTAGGGCGCGAGCTCTAAGTTGGAGGGCCAACGATATAGATCGGCTGACAGAATTGCCGGTAATAGAAGATTTGTTGAGTTTAGTTAAGGTGATTTTGAGTCCAGGAGACCATTTCAGCTGGCTTTGCTTGTTGCGTGCACCCTGGTGTGGCCTGACTAGTGCTGACCTACTGGAGCTTAACCACCATTCCAGGGAATCAAATATCTGGAGCAGCACCAAGGAATACAGATCTATCACCGGTCTCAGTCTTCACGCAAAGCAGGTCCTCCCGCAATTTATTATTGCTATGCAGTTCGCTATCGCGAGTCGCTATAAACGATCTTTACGTCAATCCGTCGAAGCTACATGGGGGCTTCTTCGTGGCATAAATTGCTGCCGAGACGACAATGAAATTAACTGCGTTCAGCGTTTTTTCACATTACTCAGCGAGGAGGAGAAAGCAGGAGGTCTCGGAGATATTTTTGCATTTGAGGAAAAGGTGAGCTCAACATTTATCCCCAGTCCAGAGACAATGTCACAAGCTTGTGGTCTGCAGCTTCTCACCATGCATAAATCTAAGGGGCTCGAATTTGATCATGTGCTTTTGCCGGGCTTGTCACAAACTGCAAGGCACGACGACAAAGACCTGCTGGTATGGCATGAGCGCTTAAACGCTGCTGGAAACCCTCGGCTTTTTCTCGCAGCTGTTACACCAGCCGGCTCTGACGAATCCAACCTTTACACTTTTATAAGACATGAACAAAAAGTTAGGCAAAAGTTGGAAAGCACTCGACTTCTTTACATTGCAATAACAAGGGCAAAAAAATCTGCCACCCTATTCGCCAGTATAATCAAAGAGAAAGACGGAGGATTTAGAAAACCTCCTGAGGGCTCTTTGCTTTCTTTGATCTGGCCACAACTTTGCAGTCAGGGAGCGCTCTGCTCGCAAAGTTCTAATAGCTCAACTCATGTATTTCAAGAGCGCATGGAAAAACGTCATTCAACGACCGGCCCGACAATGATTACACGTCTTAGACCTATTCTTGAGTTTACAGAATCGGAACAGCAGGCGATACAAGACCTAATCGCTAAATTTGAAAATAATCATCAGACGGCAGACGACCGTGTATTCGAGTGGTCGAATGACCTAAATGCACGCACAAAAGCTGATCGTGTCGCGAGCAAGACCGGAACTTTAATTCACAAAGTATTCGAGACCTATATCAATAGCAATGATAAGTCCAACTATCTCGCGCAGTTAAAGACAATAAAATCGTATTGGAGACTTGGTCTTCGCTCGCTGCAACTCTCCTCGGACGAAATGGACCGAACCCTTAGCCAAATGGAGGAAACTGTGTATCGAACCTTGTCAAGTCCAACTTTGGCTTGGATATTTGACAATCAAAGTAGTGAAAGTGCTTGCGAGCTAAAGATCACACAGCGACAAAAAGGCCATCTGAAACAATTTATCATTGATCGAACGTTTATCGATCAAAGTAACACTCGCTGGATCATCGACTTTAAAACGAGCGTGCGACCAATAGGCGAGAGTGAAAGCGACTTTATTAGTGCTCAAACTGAGAAACACCGCTCCCAGCTCGAAATTTACCGCGATCTGATGATGGCCTCAGAAAATAGACCCATACGTTTGGCACTACTGCTCACCGAGATTCCTGCCCTAGTTGAAATAAAGCCGAACTAATCACAATCGCTTTGATCAACGGCAAAAATGCCTGCCGCATTCCGCAAATAACCGTGATAATCCATTCCATAACCGTAGATGTATCGATCTTCAACATTAAGGCCCACGAAGTCTGCTTTGATCCCCTCCACTTTCCTCTCATGAAGCTTGTCGACCAGGACCGCCGTAAGAACATCAGTTGCGCCGCGCGATCGACAGTGATTCACGACCGCTGAAAGCGTTGCTCCTTCATCCAAAATATCGTCAAGCACCAGCACATCACGGCCATTCATTGATATTTCTGGGAACCGATGCCACTCCAAATCCGAACCGTGAGTTTTATTCCGATACCTAGTGGCATGCAAGTAATCGACCTGTAAAGGAAAATGAAGCTTTGTTAGCAATTTTCCTGAAAATATCAGACCCCCATTCATAAGGCATAGAAGCAACGGGTTCCTAAATTTCAAGACCGCTGAAACCTGATCAGCCAATGCAGCGATAGCAGCTTCAACTTCTGCTTCGGTATGCAGACAGACTGCTCTACGGCTTACCGCAAAGATTTCATCAAGGGTCACTTAAGGCCCTCACTCTGTTGGGATACATGGAGGTCGAGCCCGGAAACTACGGTCTCTATCCCGTCTAATGTCGTTGTCGGAAAGGCAAAATCTGCCTGATGCTCATGGACGATCCGCATAATTTTGAACATGACATCCTGTTTAATTTCATGAAACTTTATCCAATTTGTTGTCTTCGTAAAGGTGTAAACAAAGAAATCCAGGGATGAATCGCCATAGGAATTGAAATTAACAATGAGGGTTTGTCTTTGATCGATCTCCTCGTGCGATTGCAGCATGGCATACACATCTTGCACGATTCGGTCCATCTTCGATGCATCCCGATAACGAATCCCGATTGTTTCGTAGATGCGTCGATTTGTCATACGCGAGGGGTTTTCTAGTGCGAGCTTCGCAAAAACAGAATTCGGCACGTATAGCGGCCTTTTGTCAAAAGTCCTCACCACCGTCAGCCGCCATCCAATGCTTTCTACTGTTCCCTCTATTTCTCGGTCTGGTGATCTTATCCAGTCCCCAATAGCAAACGGTCGATCCAGATAGATCATCAGCCCGCCAAAGAAGTTTGACAGTAAATCCTGTGCTGCAAAACCAACAGCGATGCCACCAACGCCTCCAAATGCCAAAAGCGCCGTTATTTCGATCCCCAAGGTAGGCAAAGCAACCAGCACCGCGGAGATCACTACTGAAAGCCGCGTCAATTTGGCCAATGCGTGCAATGTTGTAGGATCTAAGCGACCCTGCTCTTTCTCGTCGCGCGACTGCAGTTCTACAAGTACCCTCGCCTCGGCCAAGGTGACAAATCGCACAAGAAAAAACATAGTTAGTACGATGAAAGTAAGCTGTCGGATAATGTCTAGGTTCGCTGGTCTGAACAAAACCATATCGAGATAGCCATCGCTTATCTGGACGGCCCAAATCAGCCCGAGAATCAGAATAAACCAGCTCAATGGACCTTGCGCTGCCTTGAAAAGAGCATCATCCCAAACGTTTGCGGTTTTCTCGAATTGCTCACCTAACACTTTTAGCGCACGCATCGCGAGGTAGCGACCAACAAAGGTAAGCAGCACCGCGGCGAAAAGCTCTACACCCCACCCAAGTTCGGAAATACTATCCATCGATAATATATTAGGCATTAATGACTCCTAAACAATCAATCATTGAGACGGTCAACGATCTCAATCGCTGCTGCCCACTTTTCAGTATCATAAAGCGTTGCTATCTCAAGGGACGGGCTTGCGCGCAGCCTTGCAAGCCTCGGATTGCCAGCGTGCCCTATTTTCTCAAGATAATCGGCAACCTCCACCGCACTCCGCCGATCGTTGCAAACCAACACCATGTCACAACCTGCAGCTAATGCTTTCTTGGCTCGCGTCTCAGCATTTCCAATCGCTTTTGCCGCTTCCATGCTCAAATCATCACTAAAAATTACCCCTTCGAACCCAAGCCGCTGTCTTAGGATGCTCTGCAACCACACATTAGAGAAACCAGCACAGTCCTGATCAATATTGGGATAACACACATGAGCAGGCATGATTGCATCCAAAACATCGATGCAGCCACTGAAAACACTGAGATCCTGAGACCAGATTTCGGCCTCGCGGCGATCGTCGATCGGAAGTTCCAAATGGGAATCTGCAGCTACTGTGCCATGGCCAGGGAAGTGTTTGCCGGTGGCGACCATCCCAGCCTCATGCATTCCGTTGATATATGCCCGAGCCAGCTTTACTGCGGTGTCTACTTCAGCCGAAAAAGCTCTGTCACCAATCACCCTACTAGCAGAGGCATATAAATCGAGAACCGGTGCAAAGCTAAGATCTAGCCCAAAATGCAATATTTCAGCAGCCATTACCCATCCATGGACCTGAGCCTGATTGATTGCTTCAGCCGGATTCTCGTTGAAGGCGGAAGATAGCCGATGAGGCGCCGGCAATCTTACAAAACCGGACTTAAAGCGTTGCACTCTTCCTCCTTCCTGATCTACCGCAAGCAGGATCTCAGGTTTGCATTCGCGAACCTCTGCGATCAAATCCCGCAACTGATCCGGTTCAGAGTAATTACGAGAAAAAAGGATGAGTCCACCGACCGCTTGGTGGGAAAGAAGCTGACGCTCTTCCGCTGATAGGTTCTGGCCTTGAATATCTAGCATCAGAACGCCGGGTATTTGGTTTTCGTTCATCTGAATTGAGCCTGAGGTTTTAAAAATTATCACAAATAAGCGCCGAGCGGGCAAAGCGAGCTTGTCAATTGATTAATCGCTAATCAACAAACTTATGCCTCCAGCTCAGTGCAGACTGTAAGTTTGTCTGCTAACGCTAAAGTCTGTTTGAGTTTGGCGGATAACTGTATATAATTACAGTTGTAAATAAACGAGACATAAAAATGCGGAAACTTACAGTGCGCCAGGAGCAGATTCTAGACTACATTAGAGATTATCTTGCTGAAACCGGATTTCCTCCAACTCGTTCCGAGATAGCTCAAGAGATGGGGTTTAAGAGTCCCAACGCCGCCGAAGAGCATTTAAGGGCTCTTGCAAGGAAAGGTGCGATAGAAATGCTGCCGGGGACCTCAAGGGGCCTTCGCTTGCCTATTTCGGAGCAACTGGGACTGCCTATTGTCGGCCAGGTAGCCGCCGGTTGCCCGATTCTTGCTGAAGAGTCTATCGCAGACTATTGCGATATTCCTCCTGATATGTTCTCGCCTCGGGCTGACTATCTCCTCGCCGTAAAGGGCACAAGTATGATTGACGTAGGAATTTATGAGGATGACTTACTCGCTGTTCATAAAACTGATCGCGCCCGGAGTGGCGACATCGTCGTGGCTCGGGTGGATGACGAGGTCACGGTTAAACGGCTGGAGACTTCCCGAAGCAAACACAAGGTCACACTTCGCGCTGAAAATCCGGATTTTGATCCTATCGTAGTAGATTTACGCGACCGCGAATTCGCGATCGAAGGCATCAGTGTTGGCATTATCCGGCGTCAGATTTAAATACAGCCTTTCACCAAATTCGGTACGGCAACGGCCTTTTTGGTACTTAAATACCTCGGTTACACGTTTTCTATTTGGTTTTCCTTGACGTTTTGGATGACGCCTTCGCCGCATCCTCAACAGCCCAAGTTCCATTTCGATAGAAAGCCTTCCATCCAGTTGCCTTCTTGTCAACTTCGCTTTGGACATATTGCTCTTTTGTCTTGCGACTAAAGCGCACAAGAGTTTTGTTCCCGCTATCATCTTCAACAGGCGCTGAGAACAGAAATTTATACTTGGGGTCAATCTCATCTCTATGTGGCAGTAATTCTTTAACTAACGGAGCACGAGTTTCGCGATTGCGCGGAAACTTGCTGGCGGCAAGAAATAGTCCTGACGCTCCGTCTCTGAGCACATAATGATCTTCAACCGTTTCACAGCTTAATTCTGGCATTTGCACCGGATCCATCTTAGGCGGAGCAGCTTCTCCGTTTCGAAGAAGCTTTCGGGTATTTTTACAGTCCTCGCTGGTGCAACCAAAGTACTTTCCAAATCGACCGGTTTTCAACTGCATCTCTGCGCTACACTTGTCGCATTCAAGTGTAGGGCCATCATAGCCGCGAATCTTGAATTCACCGTGTTCGACTGCGAACCCAGAGCAGTCAGGATTATTCCCACAGACATGAAGCTTTCGTGTTTCGTCAATTAGATAGGTATCCATCGCCGTATTACAAATATGGCATCGCTGCTTTTGACGCAGTAACTCATTTTCTTGTTCTTCCGCTTCTTCCGCAGTATCGGTGCGAATGGCTTCCTCTCCAGGGGTCAAATTGATGGTACTCTTGCATCGCTCTTTCGGCGAAAGCGCGTAACCGGAACACCCCAAAAAGACTCCGGTAGAGGCAGTACGAATCGTCATATGCCTACCGCATTTCGGACACTCAATATCCGTTTCGGTAGGGTGATTGGTTCTCATCCCACCTTCGTCGCCCTCAGCTGCGATCAGCTGGCTTGTGAAGCCTTCGTAAAATTGGTTCAGCAAAACCTTCCAGTCTTTTTTACCGGCGGCAACATCATCCAAGGAATCCTCCATCTTCGCAGTGAAATCATAGCTCATTAACTCATCAAAGCTTTCAAGCAAACGCTCCGAGACAATGTCTCCCATTTTCAAAGCATAAAATCGCTTATTTTCAACCTTGACATAACCACGGTCTTGAATCGTTGAAATAATGGAGGCATAGGTCGACGGGCGGCCGATATCCTTCTTTTCGAGCTCCTTGACGAGACTAGCCTCAGTGTAACGAGCAGGTGGTTTAGTAAAGTTTTGAAATGGATCTAACTTTTCAAGCGTCAGCGATTCACCAACCTCAACAGCGGGAAGGACCACATCTTCATCTTTCGAGGGGATCACTTTCAAATATCCATCGAATTGCATGATTCTGCCCTTGGTACGCAGCTCAAACTTGTCAGCTGAAATCGTAATACTGCTACTCAAGTACCGAGCAGGCGGCATCTGGCAAGCAACGAAAAACTTCCAAATGAGGTCATACAGTCTGACCGCATCTTGCTCCATCCCCATTAGCTTGTTTGGCATGACTTTAACATCGCTTGGCCTTATGGCCTCATGGGCTTCCTGAGCGCCGTCTTTCGAACTATATAATTGCGGCTTACTGAGCAAATAATCCTTTCCGAAATTTTGATCGATATACTTGCGACACATCTCAATTGAATCTTTACTCAGATGCGTGGAGTCGGTCCTCATGTAGGTGATGTAGCCGGCTTCGTATAGCCGCTGGGCCATAAGCATTGTCTTTTTAACGCCGAAACCCAGCCTGGTGCTCGCAGCCTGCTGTAATGTAGATGTAATCAGGGGTGGACGCGGCTTGGAGGAGGTAGGCCGATCTTCTCTTTTGCTGACGACAAAATCGCTGCTTTTGAGGATCGACAGTGCTGAATCTGTCTCCGCTTGATCGCTCGGTCGGAAGTTAGCCCCGTCGACTTTTACTACTTGACACGAAAGCTTATCGAGGGCGGTTGTGCTTAATTCGGAAAAAATCTCCCAATATTCTTCTGGAATAAAGGCTCGTATTTCTTGCTCTCTTTCGACGACCAATCGAACCGCAACCGACTGGACACGTCCTGCAGAGAGACCACGGGCGACCTTCGCCCAAAGTAAGGGCGACACCATGAATCCAACAACGCGATCAAGGAAGCGTCTCGCCTGCTGCGCCTCAACGTAGCGCATATCAAGCTCACCGGGCTCAGTAAAGGCTTCAGTGATGGCGCGCTTCGTGATTTCGTTGAAGACAACGCGTTTGTAGCGCTCCGGATCGCCACCGATAGCCTCCTTCAGATGCCAAGCGATTGCCTCACCCTCCCTATCAAGGTCCGTGGCCAGGTAGATATGATCGGCATTTTTAGCGACTTTTTTGAGGTCCGAAACAACTTTCTCTTTGCCGGGTAAAATTTGATAGTTAGCTTTCCAGTTCTTTTCAGGGTCGATTCCCATTCTGATGACAAGCTGTTGTTTCGCCTTCTTTTTCTTATAGGCAAGTTTCGCCTTAGGCGCCATTTGCCGGGTTTTTGCTGCCGCAGCTGCTCTTGCCTTAGGATCGACCTCCTTGCCACTTCCACTGACCGGCAAGTCTCGGATGTGGCCTACACTAGATTTGACCACAAAATCAGGGCCTAGATATTTGTTGATCGTTTTGGCTTTAGCGGGGGATTCAACGATTACAAGTGATTTAGCCATCGCAAATGGTTCAGTTTGGGTTATTTGGGTGCATGGGCGTGTAGCGACCAGCTCGAAGTGGCCACATATATAAGGGGAAGAATCGAATCGGTCAAGTCTTGTGTTGCAAAAGACCCTTACCAGGGCTTGCAGCAGAGAAGATCAATCTGACCGGTAGATCGAACGCTCGCAAGAGCCTTGGGGCGAATTTAGCTATGATTTTGCTTTAAAACTTAACCTTCTGCTTCGCCATCATACGACAGCATCACGTGAAACTGTTCTTCGGTTTCAAGAGATAAAAAGCTACCAGCCCCTAGAAAGGGTTAGCTGAACGAAAAAATCGAAGTTGCGCCATCAGATTTCCACCTCGTGTAACCAGCCAAACTTATCCTCAACTTCGCCTCTTTGCAGTTGAATAAGCGAGTCATAGAGCTTTTGCATAACCGGGCCAACCGAATACCCATCTCCATTGACAATGTGCCACTCTGAATCAAAATAGACACGACCAACTGGAGACAGAACCGCGGCGGTTCCGCAAGCGCTCATTTCCGCAAACGAATCAAATTCAATCCTGAGGTCGATCGCTCTTTCTTCTGTTTTAATCCCAAACTGTTCGGCAGCGATTTCCAGAACAGATCGTCTAGTAATACTCGGAAGAATTGCGTTTGAAGACGGGGTGATCAATTCGCCACTTTTTAAGAGAATCACGATGTTGGCTGAGCCAGCTTCGTCGATAAAACGATGTGACGCAGAATCGAGATACAGGGCTTCGCTGGCTCCTAGCTCTTGAGCCTTCAGTGTCGCAAGCAGTCCGCCTGCGTAATTCGCGCCTGCTTTATAGCTTCCGGTTCCTTGAGGCGCTGCTCTATCGAACTCTGACACAGCCAGACTGATGGCTGCCAACCCCGACGATTTATAATAAGGACCCACCGGCGACACAAACACGCGAAATTCGAAAGCTTGAGCAGGTTTCAAGCCAAGGTTTTCACCCACTCCTATGAGCATTGGCCGGACATACAGGGCCGCACCGGAACCGTGCGGCGGAATCCAAGCGTAATTTGCTCGCACTGCTTCTTCCACCGCCTTGATGAAGAGATCTTGCGGTACCTCTGGCATTAATAACCGAGAGGCCGTGCGATTCATTCGCTCACTGTTGAGGGTTGGGCGGAAAAGCACCACCCGACCGTCCTGAGTGGTTTGTGCTTTCATTCCCTCAAAACACTGTTGAGCGTAGTGCAAAGAAGGCGCACCTTCGTGAATGTTCAAATTCTCTTCACTGATAAGATTACCTGGTAGCCAGTTCCCCTTTTGAAAAACCGCAGAGTAGCGAAAGTCGGCTTTGATATACTGAAAACCCAATTCGGCCCACTTCAACGGCTTCTTGGCCAAGATTGCATCCATTGATTGAACCCCATCTGCAGAGAGCGGGTTATTATCAGGCAATACCCCATGAATAGCTATATACTCCTAAATAGTGGTAGGAAGCCAACCTACCCGATACCGAGGAGTCCTTTCGCGTGAGAAGTGAAATCCCTGGTCTGATTGACATTGGCGCTAATCTGACCCATTGCGCGTTCAAGCATGATTTTAAAGATGTCGTTGCCGGCGCCAAAGCCGCTGAGCTTGCTCATATTATTTTGACAGGCACCGACATTGCATCCAGCGAGGCAGCTGCAAAACTGGCAGGAGAAAGCCCACATTTTTTTAGCAGCACTTCTGGTTTACATCCACATTCGTCCCAGAATGTCACTTCAGAAGACTTCGCTCGCCTCAAAGTATTGCTGGCAAATCCGGCAGTTGTTGCAATTGGTGAAACGGGCTTAGATTTTAATCGGAATTATTCCGAACCGAGAATGCAGCGCGGTGTTTTCGAAGCGCATTTGGAGTTAGCATGCACTATTCGAAAACCACTGTTTCTTCATCAACGAGACGCGCACAGTGAGTTTCACGATATGCTTTCAGCCTTTCGCGATCAGATTTCTGGCGGGGTGGTTCACTGTTTTACTGATTCGCTAGAAGCCCTAAGGGACTACCTCAATTTAGGCATGTACATTGGCATAACGGGTTGGATTTGTGATGAAAGGCGAGGACAAGCATTGCAGGATATCGTGAATTACGTTCCTCATGACCGCTTGTTAATCGAAACAGACGCTCCCTATTTGCTGCCGAGAACTTTACGCAAAAAACCAAAATCAAGAAGAAATGAACCCAAATACCTTACTGAAGTGTTGAGCATAATTGCGGCATGCCGTAATGAAGATGCCAATTGGCTGGGAATGGTTACGGCGAAAAATGCTCGCACACTCTTTAATCTCGATGCCAGGGCGACAGCGACGTTCAATTTCATGTCTCGGTAGCGGCATCGAATTGCGAAAGTTATGACTCGCAAGAACAAACCCCACGTTAGACAAAGCTTTCTAATTGTTCCATGGTGAATGGCCAATCGAGCTCTTGTAGAGTATCAATTCTACACACGACTGGAATACGCGTGCCATAGCGATCTATCAGCCTTTCGTCATTAACGATATCGACTTTGACGACGTCAATATTTCTGTAGGTTTCCAGTTGAGCAAGAAGAACCGCTGCATGTTCACACAGGTGGCACCCAGCTGTGGTGTAAAAGTTTAGAATTGTCACGATGAAGCCTGTGGCATCAGTATTTTCTCAGGATTGATAATCAGTCGATTTCCCGCATTGAAAGAAAACTGCAGTTCGGCGCCTGGTTGGGTCGTCACAGTGCTGATAATAAATTCGAAGTGTGTCTGAACTTTAAGTTTATTCAGAAGACAGCAGCATAACTAATGATAACTCATATAATCTTTGCATCACGAATAAGCTATACTTCACTACAATGTTCGCCTAGACATGCATTTCAAAACGTTTACAATCGCGGGGTTGCTCTACAGCACCTCGCAGAATTGGGAAATCCAACAAATGAGCCAACACGGAAATATAGTTAAATTAAAAGACTGGCTTTCTGAGCAAATAATCGGACAGGAACGGTTGCTCGACCGGCTTCTGATAGCCCTGCTTGCCAATGGACATCTGTTGGTTGAAGGTGCGCCCGGTTTGGCTAAAACGAAAGCCATTAAAGACTTATCTCGTGCCATCGAAGGAGATTTTCATCGGATTCAGTTCACCCCCGACCTGTTACCGAGCGACATCACAGGCACTGAGATCTTCAGACCTGAAGATGGCTCATTCCGTTTCCAGCAGGGCCCCATTTTTCACAATCTTGTGCTGGCTGATGAGATCAACAGGGCTCCCGCTAAAGTTCAGTCGGCGCTGCTTGAAGCGATGGCGGAGCGGCAGGTTTCAGTGGGCAGAGACTCTTTTACGCTGCCGGAACTATTCCTAGTCATGGCAACCCAAAACCCCATAGAGCAGGAAGGTACTTACCCCCTGCCGGAGGCGCAGCTTGACCGATTTCTTATGCATGTGACGATAAGTTACCCGGCGGTTGAAGCTGAGCGAGACATTCTGAACCTGGTCAGAAACGAAGCCGCTAATGTTGAAGGCGAAGCGCCAGGTCAGTTGGCCCAAATCGATTTGTTCTCAGCCAGGCAGGAAATATTGGCCATGCATATGGCGCCTGAGGTAGAGGAGTATATCATTCAGCTGGTCATGGCGACCCGTAAACCCGAGCTTTACGGCGATGACCTCAAAACTTGGCTTGAGTATGGGGCAAGTCCTCGCGGCACAATCTCGCTCGATCGTTGCGCGAGGGCGTATTCTTGGATTCAAGGCCGTGATTTTGTCAGCCCAGATGACGTACAAGAGATCTTGTTCGACGTACTGCGTCATCGAATTTTGCTAAGCTTTGAAGCTGAGGCAAGCGGTATCACCCCAGATAGCGTACTCGAAACGATTAGAGAACGTGTCCCCTCCGCCTAATAAACTCGGTCTATCCCAATGTCAGCTAGACTAGCCATTGACCCTCAGCATGCTCGTTACCAGAGCAAAGGGGCCGTCGTATCGCTACAGCAGCTTCTGATTCAGCGCTATGCGGCTAGAACACTCGAATACCTCGCTCATTCCCGCTCTATAGCGGGGATCTCTGGACTTCATCTTTCCAAGATGCGCGGTAGAGGAATCGATTTTGAGGAATTCCGACCCTACCAGGCGGGAGACGATATTCGCTTGATTGACTGGCGAGTGACTGCGCGTACGAGCCGACCATTCACGAAGGTTTTCAGAGAAGAGCGGGAGAGGCCCGTCATTATTGCTGTGGACCAAACCCGCAACATGTATTTTGGCAGTCAGATTGCCTTTAAATCCGTCATCGCAGCGCAGGCCGCAGCCTTGTTTTGCTGGCTGGCAGTCGACAACGGGGATCGGGTTGGCGGTCTTGTTTATAGCGACAGTGGTTCGAGCCTGGTGCGCCCAAAGCGATCGCGACGCTCTGCACTGCACTTGTTGAATCAGATTTATCAGTACAATCAATATTTGCAACGGATCACCTCTCCTGACGATGAGAAAGAGCTTGATCCTAACTTTCGGCCAGGCCTTGCTTCTGCTTTGGGCCAAATTCGGAGAATCACCAAACCAGGAAGCACACTTTACATTATCTCTGACTTCGTGACACTGGACGAAAAGGCGCTGCAATATATGAATCAGCTGTCCCGTAACAACAATGTTATATGCTGTTTGGTTTACGACGTTCTGGAGGAAAATCTCCCGGTGCCTGGGATCTACAGCATCACTGACGGCAGCAGAAAGGGCGCCTTGAATACACATAACTCACAGGCTCGAGAGCGCTACAAAAATCAATGGCGCGAGCGGATGGAATTCCTGGAAAGCGAGCTCGATAAACTTAAGGTTCGCCTGATAAAAATGCGAACCAATCAACTGGTGGTTGAACAGATTCGAGAATGGATAGCGAAGAACTATTAGCCCAGCTTGCGGACATTCATCTACCCGCTGAGATCAGCTTTTGGCCTCCAGCCCCTGGCTGGTGGATTCTTGGGGCGCTGTTTCTAGCAACAGCCAGCATCATAGCAAAGAAACTTTATGACAGGGCAGAGCAGCGTAAGGCGTATCGGTATGCCCTGACAGAGCTCGAGAGCTGCTTAGAACGATTATCCAATACCCAAACCGATGGGGAGGGAAAGCTGCTTCGATACGTAAACGACGTGAATACTGTGCTACGGCGCGTCGCTCTTGTTAAATTTCCGGAGTCAGGTGTTGGCAGTTTAGCTGGAGAATCTTGGGTTGCTTTTATCCGGCGAACAGGTGACTCTTCCTTATTAAACGATCAGGTTTCCGCTGCCCTCGCCCATGGGCGCTTTAGAAGACATATTGAATTGGACAGTCAGACTCTGCATCAGGTGGCATATAACTGGATTCGCAGTGTGTACCAGCCGCGCAAAACACAAAAAGTTTTGCCTTTTGCGGTTAAAGGGTCTAGCCAATAATGCTCGAATTCACCTGGCCTTGGGTCTTTATTTTCACCCCGCTACCCTATTTTGTTTACCGCCTAGTCAGCCAAGCGCCGCGACAGGATGCCGCTCTTCACGTTCCATTCTTCGTCGCGCTGACACGATTACAATCCGAAAATGAGAGTCTGAGCAGTGGCCGATTGATTAGTGTTATTTGCTGTACGCTGATCTGGCTTCTGACGATCATAGCAGCCAGCCGCCCTCAATGGCTCGGTGACCCAGTTCAACTTCCTTCAACAGGTCGAGACCTTATGTTATCTGTTGATATCTCAGGATCCATGGAAGCTCAAGATATGGTTGTTGGCAATCGCCAGGCTTCAAGAATTGATGTGGTAAAGGCAGTTGTTGGGGACTTCGTTGAACGGCGTGAAGGCGATAGACTCGGTCTCATCTTATTCGCCGCCCACGCTTATATTCAAGCCCCTCTTACCTTTGATCGAGAAACTGTAGGTACTCTCTTGGATGAAGCTGAGATTGGAATAATTGAAGAATCGGCTACCGCGATCGGTGACGCAATTGGATTGGGTGTAATCCACCTTAGGAACCGTCCTGAAAACAGTCGTGTCTTGGTTTTGTTGACAGATGGCGTGAACAATGCCGGAGATGTATCCCCAGAACAGGCAGGACAACTTGCGCAGCAGGAAAACATCAAGGTCTATACGATTGGGATCGGCGCAGATCAGGTCGTTCAACGCACTTTCTTCGGCGCACGAGCAATCAACCCTTCCGCTGAGCTGGATGAAGCAGTGCTCACGCAAATCGCTGAATCCACCGGTGGAAGATATTTTCGTGCTCGAGACGTAAATGATCTGGTGGGAATTTATGAGGAACTGGACCGACTCGAAACAATTGAGCAGGATGAGCAAACATATCGCCCTACGCGCGTGCTCTTCTATTGGCCACTTGGGGCCGCACTTTCTATAAGCTTTATTCTGGCTCTTTTTTCAATTCCCTGGCTATCTCTTACGGGCCGGACACGCGTCGCGTCCGATGATGATGCAACTGCGAAGCCGGAAGTGAGCGGCGCCTGATGGAAGTTCTGATCCCCACTGGACTGATCGAAAATTTTCAGCTCTTGAGGCCACTGTGGTTACTGGCATTGATTCCTGTGGCAGTTTTTATCTTAGCCCTGTGGCGGGTAAATTCTGTCTTGACAGCCTGGGACAAAGCTATTGACAAATCTTTGCTCCCATTTCTTCTAGATCGAAGCAAGAATGCCGCGCAAAGGACACCGCTTCTGTTACTGAGTTTTGCCTGGTTATTTAGCATTCTGGCTATGGCCGGGCCCGTATGGGAACAGTTACCACAGCCTGTTCAGAAGCGGGAAGACGCAATGGTCATTGTTTTCGACCTTTCCCTGTCGATGTTTGCACCCGATCATCAACCCACTCGTCTCGACTTAGCAAAGCGCAAGCTCAGGGATATCCTCGCTTTGAGGGACGAAGGACAGACCGCATTGGTTGTCTATGCTGGCGATGCGCACACTGTGACGCCTCTGACAGACGATGTGGTTACGATTGAGTCATTGGTACCCTCTCTAAGCCCAAATATCATGCCGTTGTTCGGTTCAAATCCTGTAGCAGCTGTCGATCAAGCAATAGGTTTGCTGGATGAGGTCGAAGCATCTCGAGGACGAATACTCCTAATGACTGACGGGATCAATGGTTTTTCTGAAGAGCAGCTTCTAGCAAATCGTTTGCAAGAAACAGACTATGAACTATTAATCATGGGAATTGGCACCGAACAAGGAGCGCCAATTCGGACCAGTGACGGCAGCTTTCTTACCGACCAATTGGGTGCCATTGTGACCCCCACCCTTAATCGCAGTGTCCTGCAATCTCTGGCAAACCGCACCGGGGGACGATATCACGATATCCAGTTGGCCGATTCTGACCTCGCCTTTTTACTTTCAGGTTTCGATCTTCTTGACGACGAGCTCACAGAAGTCGATGAAGAATTTGATATCTGGTACGAGTCTGGCCCTTGGCTTCTTCTTCTAGTTCTCCCTGTCGCAGCAATGAGTTTTAGGAAAGGCTGGCTCTTTTCATTTATTTTCCTTTGCACTTCTGGGGTATTGATCCCTTCGAATCAGGCTCAGGCTTTTGATTGGAGAGATCTCTGGCAAACTAAAGATCAACAAGCCGCAGACGCATTTGCCAGCGAAGATCATGAATTGGCAGCCTCATTATTTCAGTCTTCCGAGTGGTCAGGAGCGGCCAACTATCGATCAAAAAACTACGAATCGGCAATTGCGGCGTTCAGTGCCATCAATACCCCTGACGGCCATTACAATCGGGGCAATGCCCTTGCCCTAGCAGGGAGTTATCCAGAGGCTATCGCTGCTTATGACACTGCCCTCTCGATCGAACCTAATCATGAGGACGCGATTACCAACAAGGCCATTATCGAGGAACTACTCGAACAACAGGAGTCCGAGGAAGGAGAGCAGCAAGAAGGAGACAGTCAGGAGAATCAGTCGGAGCAAAATTCCCAGGATGAGTCAGAGCAGCAAGAAAGCTCTGAGCAACAGGATCAACAAAGTCAGGAAGGCAACCAGGATCAGCAAGAACAACAACAAAATCAGCCACCTGAAGAACAAGAAGGCTCAGAGTCTAACAGTGAGCAAAATACTCCCTCGGAATCTACCAACGAAGAACTTGAAGACCAGCAAGCGTTAGAGCAATGGCTTCGCCGTATCGAAGATGATCCAGGTGAACTTTTGCGTCGCAAATTTCGGTATCAATATCGCCAGCGACAACTCAATGGCACTGCCAATAACACAAGCAGCGGAGGCCAGATATGGTGACTCAGCCCGTTTTCAAAGCCGCCGCTGCGCTTATCCTGTACTGCCTTGCATTCTCGGCCTCAGCCCAGGAAATTGAGGTGTCTGTCGATCGTGATGAACTGGCCAGAGGAGAAACGCTCACCTACACAATTCGAGTCTTTGAACAACGCCAAGGAATGCAGCTAGACCTAACGCCCCTTACAGAAAAATTTGACGTATTGGGCACCCGAACTTCAAGCCAGATACG
>DORE01000249.1:18893-19399 GCA_003514305.1 Gammaproteobacteria bacterium
CCTCTTACTGAAGGAGAATTAGAAATACCGTCGCTGACTATAAACAACGAGCGCACTGAAGCAATAACCATATCAGTAGTAAATCAAGGAGCGCGCTCTAATCAGTCATCAGAAGAGCTTTTTCTTGAAATAGAAGCCAATAAAGACAGCGTTTACGTACAAGAACAACTTCTATTTACCGTAAGACTGCTCTATACAATAAATGGAATACGCAATCCCCAATTTACAGAACTTGAAATGCCTGACACAGTAATCCAATTGATTGGCTCACCGAACCAATATGAAAAGCTCATCGACGGGGTGCGCTATGGTGTATACGAAAAGCGCTATATCATCTTTCCGCAAAGAAGTGGTTCTCTCGAAATTCCTGACATTCTCTTTCGTGGAGAAGTCACAGATGGGTCAAGTAATTTTGTGTTTAGGAACCTTAATACAAGGCGCGTGACAGCCTTTATCGATGGCATGACGGTCGACGTCAAACAGCGCCCACCTGCTGCGGCTAACAG
>DORE01000249.1:19781-26016 GCA_003514305.1 Gammaproteobacteria bacterium
ATGAGCTGAAGATTGGTGATTCTCTTGTTCGGACCATTACAATGGTTGTAGATGGATTAGATGGTGCTGTTTTACCGCCCTTCGGAGCAACCGACCTCGATGGTGCCAATACGTATCCAGATCCACCCGAAATCGATCGCACCTTCGTCAGCGGAGCAATTGTCGGCACTCGCGTCGAATCTATGACTATCGTCCCTACCATCGATGGTGATCTTGAAATTCCTGAAATTGCTATCCCTTGGTGGAACGTTGAGACCGACCAGCAGCAGGTGACAAGCATACCAGCTACGACCCTCTCCATTGGCGCGATAGCTGAGGAAGCACCGGCCGAGCAGGCGGTATCAAGCAGCGGGGATTTGGAAGAATTGCTGGCGATGCCCCCTGTCGTAGATCAGGACATGATCGATGCGCAAACTGAAGCGGAGTATATTGAAATCGATGCGAACTGGTTGACCTATCTTATATTCGGAGCGTTTTTGATAACTATAGTTAGCATATATCGACTTGTCATATGGCCTAACCAACAGTCATTAATCAATAACCTTCGCTCTGTTACAAGTAAGATCTCAAATCACTACGCACCTATCAACAACGAACGTATTGCCTTTAAGCAACTGATTAAAGCTTTGAGACGAGAAGACCTTAACGACATAAGAACGAATCTTGTGGTCTGGTGTGACCACTTAGTCTCGAACAGCTGCATCCTAAACATGGAAGACATACTAAGACAGCAAGAAGCAGCTGAATTACATGAGCATGTCCAGGCCTTGCAAACGAACCTATTCAGCGGCGACAGTTCATCCGATGGCAAAGTTTTCAATTGGGAATCTTGTATACGGACGATAAGGATCCTAAGACGAACCAAGATTAAAAAATCAAGGCGACAGGCAGGCGAAGATCGATACTGTCTCCCGCCACTTTACAAAATCTAGGCCCCAGCTGACTGAGAACAAGAAGGCATATTCGAACGCTCATTGCCAGCCACCGGAACGACACTGAACCATGCATAATTCAAAACTGGTTTACAGTACCTCTGCCAACAATTTTTGTGACACTTGTGGTAAATCACTGCACAGGTGCAATTGCCAAAGCAAGTCTGAAGAAACGTCAGCAAGAGCAATGAGGACTCCTCAAGTGCAATTGCAAAAAAAAGGGCGTGCAGGAAAAGAGGTAACGGTAATTTCTCACCTTGACTTAAGCGAAGCTGAACTACGTGGCCTCTTAAGGATGATAAAGAAGACCCTCGGAACAGGAGGGGCACTCAAGGATCAAACTATTGAAATTCAGGGAAACAGGATCGCAGAAGCTAAAGACCTTATCGCGACCAGAGGTATCGCAACCGCAAAAATCTAAAGCGTTTTTGAACTCTATTTGCGACCTTTCCTAAAGTTTCATCTAGTTTCTCGAAATAGCCGACGCATTTGTTAAAGACCTCGTTTCTTATCGACCATAATAGAAGCGCGAGCGGCTCGCTATCCGAGGTAGGTGAAAATATAAATTGACTCTTTGAGTGACGCAATTCTAACTTTCGCGCAAGCGTTCAGTCGTGCAAAACATGTGAGTTAGCGGCCTTCCTATCTCCACCTCAGAGGTTGCGCTGAAACTCTTGTCTCCAGTTATCGCAGAGGCTTGAGTCGCTGTTCTACTGCATAGCAATAGTCAAGTATCCCTCTTAGACAGAAATCAACTCATCCATCATTATGCAAATCTGCAACAAGATTCTGTTGTCTTGCTAAGTGTTTTTTATTTTTCTTCGCTAATTTTGCCGCGTCATTTCGAACCAGCTCTAAACGCTTGAGGTACATCTCATCAACATCACCGGTAATATATTCACCGTCAAACACTGAACATTCAAAGCGTTTGAGCTCGGGATTGCCTTCAGCAGCCGCAGCGATTAAATCTTTGAGATCTTGGTAAATAAGCCAGTCTGCTCCTATTTGGGCCTCGACCTCCTCGTCAGTTTTACCAGCCGCAATAAGCTCGGCGGCAGCCGGCATATCAATTCCGTAGACGTTGGGGTAACGGATAGCAGGTGCAGCCGAAGCAAAATAGACTTTTTTTGCGCCGGCATCTCGCGCCATTTGAATTATTTGTTTACAGGTTGTTCCTCGAACAATAGAGTCGTCCACCAAAAGGACATTTTTCCCTTTGAATTCTAATTCGATCGCGTTTAACTTTTGTTTAACCGATTTATGACGCTGCTTCTGGCCGGGCATTATAAAAGTACGTCCGATGTAACGATTTTTGACAAAGCCCTCACGATACTTGATACCTAGATGGTTAGCCAATTCAAGAGCAGAAGTCCTGCTGGTGTCAGGTATCGGAATAACAACATCGATGTCATGATCGGAGAACAATCGGCTCACCTTCTCCGCCAAACGCTGGCCCATGCGTAAGCGGGCTTTGTAGACTGAAATACTGTCCATTAAAGAGTCCGGGCGAGCAAAGTAAACATGCTCAAAAATACAGGGGGTATGGATGCCAGGTTCACCGCACACCTTAGTGTGCAAATTACCCTGAACGTCAATATATACAGCCTCTCCTGGTGCAACATCACGTTCAATCGTAAAACCCTGGGAATCTAATGCTACGCTTTCAGACGCAATCATGTATTCCTTCTGTCCGCTGATAGTGCGGGAGCCAAAGACCAGCGGCCGTATGCCATTAAGGTCGCGAAACCCAAGTATTCCGTATCCCGTAATCATAACAACTGCCGCATACCCCCCGCGACAGCGCTTGTGAACACCTGTCACCGAAGAGAAAATATCCTCTGGTCTTGGTTCAATCTGTTTTTTCTGAGACAACTCATGAGCGAAGATATTTAACAGGACCTCTGAGTCTGAGTCAGTATTCATGTGGCGCAGATCAGTCTTATAAAGCTCCCGATTTAGGTCAGCTGTATTCGTCAGGTTACCATTGTGAGCAAGAGATAAACCGTAAGGTGAGTTGACATAGAATGGTTGTGCGAGCGCGGGACTTGAGCTACCCGCTGTGGGATATCTTACGTGACCGATGCCCATCTGACCTGTCAGCCGGCGCATGTGACGGGTCCGGAAAACATCCTTAACGAGCCCATTGTCTTTGCGCAAATTCAGCTTTCCATTGTCGCTGGTCATAATACCCGCTGCATCTTGGCCCCTATGCTGCAGCACGGTCAGGGTGTCATACAGGCATACCCCAACGTCTTGACTGGTTACAACTCCAACTAATCCGCACATAAAAATACGCTCCGACGTAAATAACCTTACTTCAAGAAAAAATATTTATTGCATCAATGCCAACAAAATAGAACTTCATTACTTCAACCACTTCTATACCAAAAGATATTAAAATCGACTCTTGCCACCATTGTTCGCTCGACGCACCAAAAAAAAGATCAGAAACAGACAAAAGAATGAGAGTTGTGAGCGTGCCAAACAATAAGCCCAAAGCTGCTCCTAGGATTTTATCCAGTGCCTTCAATCCGGTAATTGAAACAATTTTGGAGATGATGAAGCTCGCAAACTTTCCAACCATGATGACAAGAGAAAACAACGTAATAAACGCAGCAACATAACGGAAAGTTGCGTTTTCTATCACGCCAGCTAGGTACCCAGCAGCAAACTCATAGTGGACACGCGCCGTAAAGAACGCAGCGAACCAACTCAGAAGAACGAGCAATAAACTTACACTCCCCTGTATCAGCCCGAGGCCTGTAGAAATCGCAATGCCCGTAAGAATTATGATGTCCAACTGGGTCATTGGTTTCGCTCCAATTCCCTATTGCTCCATCTCATAGGGTACGACTATACCCGCTACTTGGAATTCTTCTCGCAGGCTATTCTGGTTTGCAGCCGACACCTCTCTGTCAAACCAGGGGCCGACAAAAACGCCACGAAGTGGACCCGCATCTGACTCCACCTCTCTGATATACGCTCGGTGACCTGCCGTTAATAAGCGCTCAAGCAATCTTGCTGCGTTGTCTGCATTGGAAAATAAGCCCAATCTGACACTCCAACCGCTCGGCAAGCCATCATTACCCAACCGCGGAAACGAGCTTACCTGAGGGGTACCCGCGGGGAAGGATTCGTTAACGTCAAGCTCTGCATTCGCTTTCTGCTCTTCGGACAAAGAGTAAGTGTCTATGGGGCTGCTTATTGTATGATCGACTGTACTGGTCTGATCGGAGGGATCTTCCGAAAGAGCTATGTCCGAGAGATCGCTATCTGAAATGATAACAGGACGGACCTGCTGCGGCTCGGGCAGTATGTCTATTTTCGGTGGATCTGGAATACGGCTGGTAAGAGTCGCTTTATAGCTGCCCTGACCATCGAATATGATCGGCAAAAAAATAAGACAACAAGTCAGCAAAACAAAGGTGCCGACAATTCTCTGTTTGGTATTCTGCTGCAAGTCAGCGCTTCCTAAGGTCCGGGTTTCACTACCGAACTTCGATCTTCAGAAACATACGAGGCTTTTAACGCTCAGGCGGGCCGGTACCCTTCTCACTCGAACGCCTGGCAAAATACTCGAGCCGCCGCTACAGTGTGAAACGAACCAGCAACAACGACCAGTTCCTCCTTCATAGCCTCTTCACAAGCCGCTCGATAAGCCTCAGCTACTCTGTCGAAGCACCGCATTGGCGCAGCTGCATCAAGTTTTTTTAGCCGCCGTCCCAGTTCTTTCGCAGGCAAACATCTTGAATCTTCGACCTGTGAAATATACCAGATGTCCGCAATGGATACTAAGGATGCCAGCATAGTTTCGACATCTTTGTCTGACATAACTGCTATCACCAGACGAACCTTTCTCCTTTCGGCGCACATAGCCGGTTCTGGCTGTAAAAGGCGCTTTATGGCAACCACTAAGGCATCGATCGAATCCGCATTATGTGCGACATCCAACAGAACCGGAACGGCCGTCTGTCTGTCCACTGTCAGTTCCTGCCGCCCGGGCAGCTCGATGGGTGCGAGAAAAGCGGCTGATTCTGTCAAATTCGCCTCCATGCCTCCGCTTGCCAGCGCTTGCAATGCGGTCGAGGCGTTTATCGGTAATACGCCGCTTACCTCCGGAAATGCGATACTTATGGAGCGCCCATCCGAAGAAACTCCTCGCCACTGCGTCGACTCATCGCCCATGTCAGTTTGAATATGAAAATGTTGGCCTTGATAGAAGGAGAAACAAGACAATTCGTTGGCTTTTTGGATGACAGTTAATGGTGGATCTGGGTCCCCGCAGACGAAAATTCCTCTTGGGCGAAGGATTCCCGCCTTTTCCAGCCCTATCGCTTCGCGGTTATCTCCAAGCCAATCCTGATGGTCAAGTCCAATAGCTGTAATTACGCTAACGTCAGGATCAATTATATTGACCGCGTCGAGTCTCCCCCCTAATCCGACTTCCAGCAAAGCGACAGATACCTCCTGTTGTTGAAAGATCCATAGCGCAGCCAGGGTTGAAAATTCGAAATAGCTCAGAGAAATCTCTCCTCGGGCTGAATCGATCTGACTAAAAGCTTCGCAGATGAGATCATCGTCACACGGCAATCCTCTCAGACGAATCCGTTCGTTGAAACGATGAATGTGTGGAGAGGTATAGGAACCTACTTCAACGCCGGCTTGAAACAGAATCTGCTCCATTACCGCGACGACTGACCCCTTACCGTTGGTACCAGCCACCGTGATTACCGTGGGTGGTTTGACAAGCAACATTGATTCTGACACGCGCCGAATCCGCCCGAGGTCTAATTCGATCTCTCGAGGATGGAGCCTTGCAATATAAGCTAGCCATTCTTGAAGATTTGACGGCACTGAGTTTTGCTGTGCCCTCAATTGTCAGAATTGCGGTAATACATAAGCTTTTTCAATAAAGAAGCTATTCGACTTTGTAACTCTTTTCGGTGCACGATCATATCTATGGCGCCGTGCTCCAGAAGAAACTCTGCGCGCTGGAAACCCTCTGGCAACTTAACTCTGACAGTCTGCCGAATGACGTCCGGGCCTGTAAAACCGACCAACGCATTTGGTTCAGCAATATTTACATCGCCCAGCATAGCCAAACTGGCTGATACGCCCCCGTACACTGGGTCAACCAAGACTGAAATATAAGGTAAGCTCTGTGCCCGCATTTTTTCGAGGGCCGCCGAGGTTTTAGCCATTTGCATCAGAGACACCAGCGCTTCCTGCATTCTTGCACCACCACTGGTAGAAAAACAAACTAGTGGCAGGCGACTGGTAAGGCAAGTGTTAACTGCCTGAAC
>DORE01000206.1 GCA_003514305.1 Gammaproteobacteria bacterium
TCACGATGGGCCGGAATATGCAACGATCCCAAAAGGCGAATCCTATGTTTCCCTAGTAAGAATTAATGGCCCTATAGAGGCAGGAAAACCTACAGCACTTAGTGAATTAGAAAACAACCTTTACCAAGCCTTCCACGACGAAGATTCTAAGGGTGTTCTTCTAGTGATCAACTCGCCGGGTGGCACGCCCGTTCAGTCACACAAGCTTCACCAGTACCTAATGCAACTTAAAGAGGAAACTGGCAAGCGCTTGGTGGTGTTAGGTGACGACATGCTCACGAGCGGGGCTTATATGGTCGCAGTTGCTGCCGATAAGATACTAGTGAATCCGGCTACGCTCACTGGTTCGATCGGCGTCTTCCAGCAATCCTTTGGCCTTAAAAATCTTGCGGAGAAGGCTGGTGTAACAGCTAGAACTATCGTAGCTGGCGACAACAAAAGGAGGCTTGACCCTTTCACGGATGCAAAACCTGAGGACCTTCTTAAAGTTCAATCGGTGCTCGATGAAATACACCAGCAGTTCATTGCCGTTGTGCGATCATCCAGAAAAGATAAGCTGTCAGAGGCTGATGATCTTTTCAGCGGAGACTACTGGACAGGAACCGAAGCATTATCTCTTGGTTTAGTTGACGGAATATCCACTTACCATCGAGTGTTGAAAGAAGAGTTTGGCTCAGAACATGCCCTCGATTACAGCTTGAAACCAGGGCTATTCGGTAGGCTTCCGAGTGTTTCCGAATCTATCGCCGACTCAATCGTCTCTCGGATCAGTAGCGAACTGAGCAATATCAATGGTCCGCGCCTCTAGCTAACCTGTCCAGTTACAGGCTTCGCGTAGGCGAGGCCTGACGCGGCTGATCGCTTCGGTGTCGGTCCAGTGTTTATTACCACTAAAAATATTTCTCTCAATCTGACGGTATTCTTTGAACGATAACGTCTGAACAAGCTGGAAGCTTACACAGGAACACAGGCCTTGTTGTTCAATGCTAACCGAATCCAGATTGCCCTTCGTTAGATCTTCCAGACAGACTGCGTTTATCTTGGAAACGCTAGTCACCTCTTTTATTGTCTGTATGTCGTAAACGTTTTGCTCACTCCAAACGATGGGGGAGCTCAAAATCAAAGCAAGCCCGCAGCCGAAACCTACAATTCCTTTCAACATTTCAATCACCTATTTCTGAGGTCCTTCTTGTTAGAATCTTCGAGCGCAACCTGAACAACTCCCCTTAGAACATCGCCTTTAATCTCATAGATTTCTCGGGCATAAATCACAGGCCAGAGGCAAACCCCGATAAAAAGAGTACCAACCACCATAAAAGGTAAGGGCAGAATAATCTGGCGCCCCATAACTTCCCACTCGGGGGTTTGAGCTTCGAGACCACTTGGCGTTAGCCAAAAGGTCAAAATCGCTACGGCTATTACGCCTGCGGCCCTGATTACACCCCTCGTATAATGACAAAAGACGGCAAATGCGAGTGCCGCCGGAACAGCAAGAAAAACTCCCAATATGGCAGCATCTTCCATGTAAAGCTCCGGCATGATAGTTCCGTCGTAAACGAACCAAGCCCACAGCGCCATACCAAAGGTGGGCGCGATAACGCATTTCATAAAACCTAATGTGTAAAGCATGACAAGCTCCTTTTTTATAAGGACAAGTCTTTCGCCGGTCCACCTTTTTCGCGCCCCAACGCCTTGTCCACGATTTCCTTAACCTTTTGAGTAACCTTCTCCATCCTGGTTTCTTTCACCAGGCCATCAGCAGCAAACATTTTCTCGACGCTCACGTTGCGACCTTCCAAGGCACTCGTTTTCTCGCCGGTACGCTCTTCAATACCTTTTGTGAGCTTGGCTCTATCGTCGGTATAAATCCGAGCATCTTCTTTAGCCCTGGACAATCCAACATAGAATGATTTCTGATTAACGAGGTTGCGCCGCCAACTTTCTGCCAATGCCATTGCGGATCTGTAGGTCTGTCCCTGGGCAGAAACAATTGTTGAGGCATAAGCATGGTCCCAATGTTTATCCTCTTTCAGGTCCAGCGAGATTCGACGCCCATCCTGAAATTTTATTATGGCCGTTGACCCATCGATCCGCTCAATTTCCCCCTTTGCACCGTTCTTAAGATCCCGGTCCTTGTCAGTCTTGGTCCACCTTATGCGATCACCCTCTGCCAGGCGCTTATCTTCTTCACGATAAACCTCGACCCCATGCTTGGCACGACCAGCAACTTTATCAGGTCGCCACTCAACTTCCTGACCGTCCTTGTTAGCAAATATTACCTTTTCGCCGTCAACACGAAGGACTTTGACCAATTCATTTCGTTCAACCCCAATGGTTTTAAAATCCCTCGCAAACTGAACCAAATCACCTTTCTGGTAGCCCCGTGAACTTCCTTTTTCTACCCTTGTAAGCCCCAGACTCACCAACGCCTTTAATTCGGCTTTATCTTTCCCCAGGTCGCCAGATTGTTGCAGCTTCTCTCGGATGCCCTGATTCACAACAGCCCGCGTTTCATTATCCGGAACCATCAAAAGTGTGTCTGAGCGGTCCCTGGCGGTCATACCGGCATAGTCATCAATCACTCGTGTCACCAAAGTTTCACGATTCGGGTCTTCGTGAATCCGCCCCGCGACGTTCTTCATTGCTTTAGCAACTTGACCAACCATCGCATCTTTCACTGCTTGCAGAAGAATCGGATTGTTCTTCTGCCGCTGGATTTCAGTCATCTGAGCCGTCTTCATGCCGCCTCTTACGAGCTGCGCGAACGGTTTACCCCACTCAACTGAACCGATCTGCGCGTGGTCACCAACCAACGCAACTCGGGCACCTTCCTTTCGAGCGTAGGTGAGCAGATCAGCCATTTGATTAGCGTTTACCAGAGAGCCTTCATCGACAATCCAGAGCTTCTTCTGATCCAGTCCCTTTCCGCCCTTCCCTTCCTCTTCCCGCGCCAATGCGTAGAGGTGGCTGGCAAGCGTTTGACTCCGAATCCCAGAGCCTTCCATTAGCGAATCGCTTGCAGATCCTGTTGGGGCAAAACCACGGACCGAGTATCCCTTCCCCTCTGCGACCTCGCGCACCGCAGATAGCATGTAGGTCTTACCAGTACCGGCATAACCTTGAACGCCAACGACCCTATCTTTCCCATTCAAGATGGTTGTTGCACCCTCCATCTGACCCCTGGTGAAACCCAAAGATTGTCCGTATTCCTTGACCGCTCCTTTGCCGGATATCGGCTTTAATTCATTTTGGCCAGTCTTCACCAGATCTACGATATACCGCTCTTTCTTTAGAGCTTGGGGGGTGGTGAGATACGCCTCATCTCGCGAAACCCCAGTGGCGTGAAGCAGGACTTTTTCCTGCTTGAGGCTGCGTACTGCCTGTTCTACGTCCTTAATACTGTGGTTGCCTACGCCCCACGCAAGGGTCATCTTGACCAGTTCACCTTCTGAGAAAACGGCCTCACGTTCCGCCAATTTCTTATAAGCAAAAATCGCGTCGTCTTTAGCGCGGTCAGGACTGTCCCTTTCAGCACTTGGCCGCGCCTCGGGGATGGTAGGAACCGTCAAACGAGCTTCTTGAAGCTCGCTCCGCCACCGTTCCTGCAATACATCTTCTGTCGTCGACTGCTTCGAATCGCGCGTCATTAATGATGCCCTATCCATGGCTTTGGCACCCTCCAGACCCCTTTCCTTTGCGGCAGCCTCAATATCCTTTCGCCGCTTGGAATAAAGATCTCGAAGCTCCTGAGACACCTCTTGAAGCTCAAATGTGCCGTTCTTGCCGCGCTCAATTGTGTAACCGAGCTCCTGGGCTTTCATGGCAAGTTCAGATCGGTACACCTGTCCTGCAGCCACATTCGGATCGTACATTTTCCTGCTTTCGATGGATCGCCACTGACCATCATTCCTCAGCGTAGCGTTCAGTATCACGCTATGCGTATGCAATTGAGGATCCAGCGCCCTACTGGTCGTGTGCGTAAATGTCGCCGCAGCGAGGTTTTCAGTGCGTACAAACTGCGAAACCCCTTCTGAGGTATTCCGGGCTCCAACCAGCCTATCTTCTATGTAACCGACAGCCGATTTGACCGCTTCTTTATGAGCGGCCATCAGGCGCTCATCACCTCCCATCAGCGCCATAATCGAAACGGATTTAGGAGCTGAAAACGTAAAATCCCAACCTGGTTTATGTTCCAAGCCACCTTTCCCGTCCGACCGCCCCAGCGTGTCTCCAGTTGGCAACCGGCCCTCCAATGCTTGCTGAAATACCTTAATGTCCACCGGCCCTTCCAGGCCCATTAAGGCGGCACCCTTACCTACCCATTCGCTGGGAATTACCTCTTTCTCGCCGTTTTCATTTTTGCCGTAGTAATCCGCATCCTTGTAATAGGAACCAGCCTGTTTCGCGCTCCCGAGCGCCTTAATCGACAACATCAGAACAGCGCTCCGTCGACGTAATCATTTTTCTTCGACTCAACAGGTGCAGTCGCCTCTGAATTCCCATCCTTCGCCTCCGGAGCGGCTTCGACCGCTTCAAGCAGATCACCCTTCAAATCGCGGTGGATGAAGCCCTCGGCAATTTTCTTCAGCGGCTTTCGCTTAAGTTTGAACTGTGCCACCGGGAACGAACGCCCAAGCTTTAAATAGCCCACCAGATCTGGCAAAAACTGGATCTCAGTGGGCAGAACAATGGGACGAACATGACGCTGACGATTCAACGAAACACCATCACGAATGTCATTTACGCCGTAAGAAATGCCTTCATTAGTCTCCAATTGTTCGATGCTTCCTAAACCAAGACTGGCCCACTTGGCCGATCGCTCTTCGTTGAACCGAAATACAGCCCAGGTCGAACACATGCCGGCCAGTGTGTCGGCTTCGTCGCGACCATAGATCGACACCAATTGGGGGTAGCTCTGGACTCCCAATACCCCGCATCCACCGAACTTCCTGGACTGCGCCAGTGTGTCCGTAATCGTGGGAAGCCTGTTCAAGCTTGGCAGCTCATCGATCAGCAACCAGATCCTCCGGTCCCTGCATGGTTCCATACTCAAAATCGCAGATGATGCAGTATCCAACCACGCGGTTATTAGCGGCTTAACAACGTCCTTTTGGTCGTCTTTTCGAGTGATAAAGACCCACTGATCACCATCGTCGTTGCGCACCCATTCCTTGATAGAAAACGTCGGCCCATTATCCTGGAGGTACTTCAGCGGTCTGATGTAAGTGGCCATAACCGCTCGAACGGATGACGCCATTTTCTCAGCACCTTCAGACAGAATTGACGCGCCTTCTGTGCCTTTCAAAAAGCCGATAATTTCCTCCATATCGGCATTCAGGATTTTGTCCACTAGCAACTTATTTGATCGCTGGGGATGGGTTGCCAGCTTTCGAGCCATAGCTGCAAAAACAATCCGCGCGGCGGTAGCCCAGAAAGGATCGTTAGACTTCTGATCAGGAATGAACGAGGTCGCCAGCTGATCAAACTCATAATCCTCTTTACACTCGGTCCAGATGTCCCAAGCACGCCCCCTGGCGTCAAACGGACTCAAGATCACGTCATGCCCTTCGCGATAGAAGTTCTCGACCATTTCGCCGGATGGGTCGTAGAAAATCGCACGCTCACCCCGTTTCCGAATAACCTCCGCCATTTCTTTATAGGTGACAGATTTGCCTGTCCCTGGCGCACCCACAATCAAAAAGTGAGCCGGCTCTGAATCCTTGGGGATCGGTATATTCGCGACGGTCATTCCGCCTGTTTTCGTCGTGCGCTTTATCGCTTTTGTCAGCTCCTTTGAATCGACTAGCTTCCCGCCACGAACAAATTCCTCGTTGGCAAAGTCCTCACCAGTGCTATTGAGGAATCGCCAGGCCACAAAACCAAAAACCGCCAATGCCAGAAACCCAAACACCACGCCAAAGGCCAGAGCATGTGTGCTTCGATCTAGCACTCGATGAATTTCCTGGTTCCGCAGGAAACCCACCGCCGGAATAGTCCGGCTACGACCGTCGGGGTAGGTAACAGATACGGTCGCATCGTCAATCTTCAGCCCTTCATATTTCACATAGGCTTCGATGTAACCGACTGCCAATGAGCGCTCAAGGGGCGTCGTTTTGACCCAATAGGTCGTCGCAATCGCCAGTACAAATAAGATCAAACAGAGCCTGGAGAATTGGACGACAACCTGCCAGATCATGCGCAAGTAATGGATGGTTGTCTGACCACCGCGCGTGAAGTTACCGATGTTGGAGCCCCTGAAAATACTCATCTAGATCATCCCCATCCGATCAAGCATTGAGCGAGCATCCTCTCGCGCCTCAGCAATCAAGCTTTCGTTTTGAGCACCCGCGAACCTCTGTGTAAGACATAGGGATTGGACCCCAATCTTTATAAGCGCGTCGATCTGCGCCTGGGTACCCTCGCTGGCAGCGACACCCCGCTCAATCAAGATGCGCCACATTTCCGCCTCAGTGGCGATCCCTCGTTTTTTCGTTTCCTGTTTAACGAATGCGATCGTTTCTTCCGACACCCGAATTGAAACAGCTCTCACGGCTATGGCTCCTTATAGCTTTATATTTATTCATATACTAGTATAAAGAGCGTATGCGCGCCAGCACTACTGAAATCAGGGCCCGTACTCGGAGGCGCATACCGCATCGCCCACAGGGCGTATGCGCTCTAGCCCTTGTGCCACAAGGGATAGAGTAAAGCAGCGTCAGCTGCGTAGGGTGTGACGAAACCAAGGCGACCGCGTCGCTGAGGTCCAATCCCCTGCTCCATCCTGGTGTTTTAGGCACCGGGATCTTTATCAGTAAACCAACGGTAAACCACAGGTAGACCAGGAGAGTTCGAAATGGCAAAGCAGTCAGTATTTATTAAGTCACGCGAGGATACGGTAACCGTCTCAGCCAAGGTGCCACGCTCGCTCAAACTCCGAGCCGATAAGCTACGCGATCAGATCCAGGAAATTGACGACGAACTATCGTTTGATCTTTCTGTTTTGATCAGAGACGCCATTGAGGAAGCTGTCGACAAAGGTGAGAAGGAATTAACCAGGTTAAAGAAGACGGTGGAGAAAGAGTCGAACAACGCGTTCGGATCCTCTAACACTGAGCAATCGACGGAAACGCTTTGATCGGCGTGGCCGCCGTCCAGGTGGCCACGCCCAGCTCAAAATCCAGACACAAAAAAAGGGCCTCGCGGCCCTTCATTGTTTGCCCTCTCAGGCGGCTTGGTCCTCCCTTTCGCTTTCATGGGCTGCCAGGTACTCAAAACACAAATCGTGTGCCTTCTGTGCCAACGTGGCCGCTTTGAAAAGGGCTTTCTTGTCAAAGTCCAGGATTCGGATCCAGTGCGCCAGATAGCTCTTGTGCTGCAAATCACCCTGTAGACCAATCCGGCTGCACATCATCCAGCTACCCAACTCGGCGACCAGCTCCTCAAAGGCGTACGCGTCAGAGCCAAACTTACCGACCAATTCCCGATTCAGGCGGCTTTTGTGACCAGTCGCGTGAACCATTTCATGCAGGCGCGTGCAATAGTAATCCTCGCCCTTAGCGAACTGTTCACGGGTTGGCATTCTAATGATGTCGAGGCTTGGGATATAGCAGGCCTGATCGCCACCATGGCGAGTCTCGATCGGAAACGCCTCACAGATCGCTTCTGCATCTTCGATGGGAGCCCAGGTCGGCTCAACCTCAGGTGTTTCAAAGCCTTCAAACTGTTCGCGATTGAATACCGTGAAAGCCTTCATCACGGCATAGGATTCTTTCTCGCCGGTGTCGCTGTTCTCTTTCTCCATCGGCTTAAAGAAAATACAGGTTGTGCCCTTCTCACCTTTACGGACAAAAGCGCCTTGCTGCTTGCCCTGCTGGAAGGTCATCCACTGGTTTGATCGGTAGCCTTCAGCGCGTGCGCGCATGGCTAACAGAAGAACGTTCATACCGTTGTACGGCTTGCCAGTCGTACCGTTTACCGGCATCGCAAAAGATCCGTTTGATGTCCATGGACAAACCCAGGGCTTAACACCTTCTTTCAGGGCTGCCAAAAATTCTGAAGTGATTTCTTGATAGAGGTCGCGCTTTGCCATGGTGGGAATCTCCTAACTCGC
>DORE01000071.1 GCA_003514305.1 Gammaproteobacteria bacterium
GGTTATACGCGCAAATCCGGAACTACTTCTGGACGTGGAAGTCAAAAGAAACGGCCGGATGCAGAGTCTGCCAATTCGGCCAATGCTAACTGTGCTCCCTGATGGAAGCGAAATAGGGAGTATTGGCGCTTCAGTCGGTCAAGCAAGCTTGGCAGAAATAGTGCCGGCGGAGCACTGGCGTGACATTCAATTTACTTTGCTGGGTGCGATGCGCCCAGCAATTGAAGAGACCTGGAATAAATCGATTTTTGTTCTGGATTCTGTCAAGAAAATGGTGATTGGGCTGATATCCATCAAGAACATCAATGGCCCTATAACAATAGCTCAGGTTGCCGGTGAGACCGCGAGTTACGGTTTGGAGATATATCTAGGCTTTCTGGCGTTGCTCAGCATTTCACTCGGTGTGTTAAATCTATTACCGATTCCGGTGCTCGATGGCGGGCACCTTTTGTATTATGTGATTGAAGCCATTATCAGACGTCCGGTTCCTGAACGGATCCAGGCCTGGGGGCTGCAACTGGGTTTGCTGCTTATTTCGGGAGTTATGGTTCTGGCCGTCTACAACGATATAAACCGCTTGTTGTGACATTGCTTAAGTCGAAACTAAGGTCGCGCTGACTTTGTAGGTATCAAGAATTGAAGATAATGAAACAGGCGATCGCAATGCTGGTGGCGCTCGGTCTACCTGCCGTTGCTCAAACCCAGGAATTTGTTGTTAACGACATCATTGTCGATGGTTATCAGCGCATCTCTCCCGGCATCATATACAATCTCTTGCCAATTGGTATCGGTGATGTAGTCACCGAACGTACCGCTGCCGAGGTTATCCGTTCGCTGGTGACCTCAGAGTATTTCGATGAAATTGAGGTCGCTCGTGAAGGCAATATACTTGTGATCACTGTTCTCGAGCGACCATCCGTAGCAGAGATAACGGTTGAAGGTAACAGCGTTCTCGAAACGGAGGACATCATCGACAATATGGCTACAGCGGACATTGCAGAGGGCCAGATTTTCACCCGAGCTGCACTCGAGGCGATTCAGCAGGGGATACAGGAAGTCTATTCGTCTCGAGGTCGCTATGGCGCATCGGTTGAGGTGATCGTTGAAGACCTGCCCCGCAATCGAGTTGCCATCAGCCTTGATATTAACGAGGGGGAAGAGTCTCGGATACGACACATCAACATCGTCGGTAATGAGGCTTTTGAGGAAGAAGAGCTGCTCGGGCTGTTTGAGTTGGGTACTAAGCCATGGTATCTAATTCTTAGCAGGAAAGATCGGTATTCAAGAGAGCAATTCTCTGGTGACTTGGAGCGGCTGGAGTCATTTTATCTGGACAATGGTTACGTCGAATTTTCTGTTGAATCGACCCCAATTTCGATCACTCCGGACCGTAAAGAGGTCTACATCACAATGAATATCAATGAGGGTGATCAATATACCGTAAGTGGAGTAGACCTAGCTGGCGACCTGGTTGATGCTGAGGCCTTGTTGCGAGCGGCCATATTCGTCCAGCCTGGTCAGATTTTTTCACAATCCCTAGTGACCGGAACTGAAGAAATCATGGTGCAGTTTCTCGGTAATCTTGGTTACGCATTTGCCGAGGCAACAGGCGTTCCGGAGGTGAACGAAGAAGATGAAACGGTTGAAGTAACCTTCTTTATTGAGCCCGGTAACCGCACCTACGTGAACCGGATCAATTTCTCAGGAAACCTATCGACTGCCGACGAAGTGCTCCGAAGAGAAATGCGCCAGCTCGAAAGCGCCCCAGCGTCAAGCATTCAAATTGAGCAATCCAAAGTGCGTCTTGAAAGGCTTGGGTACTTCGAGACAGTGGAAGTGGAGACAGAAGAGGTTCCCGGAACTGAGGACCAGGTTGATGTTAACTATGACGTGGTTGAGCAGAATTTCGGTGCGGTTAGTTTTCAGGTCGGCACTGGTGGTGGTGGAAACTTCTTTATCAGTTCTAACTTGCAGGCACAAAATTTCCTCGGGACTGGTCGGACGGTTGGTGTTGGCGTCAATCGGAGTCGATTTCAGAGTAGTTTAAATTTTCAATATGTCGATCCCTATTTCACGCCAGATGGTGTGTCGAGAGGATTTAATATCTTTGCTAGAGAGATCGACTCTCCATTTAATGTGTCTAACTTCAATACCAATTCTTTTGGTGGGTCGGTGAGTTTTAGTTATCCATTGAGCGAGATATCAGCGTTGGGTATGGATATTGGATACACGCATACTGAATTGGGAACGGGAACAGGCTCCGTGCAGGAAATCATTAGTAGCCCTAAGTTGATTGAGGGAATTGACCAGTTTGTCATCGAGCCTGCTAACTCCAACCCTTTTGAGGGGCCAATTCGAGACGCGACACTTGGGAGCATCAATGATTTACGGCCGGACCAATTACGGACGCCCACTGATCTCGGCTTTGTAGACAGATTCGGTGACACCTTCGACAATTTTTCAATCACTGGGCGATGGTTTCGCAATACCCTCAATCGTGGTCAATTGGCAACAGATGGCGCATCTCATAACATCGGCATTGAAGTGACGTTGCCAGGGAGCGATCTTGAATACGCGAGAATCAACTACACTAATCAAATCTACTTGCCCTTGGGTTTTGCCCGTGGTTGGGTTTTGGGCCTGCAAACTAATCTGGGATATGGATTCGGCTATGGCGAAAATAGCGAGATGCCTTTCTTCAACAACTTTTTTGCCGGCGGCCTGATCCAAGGAGGCGGACGAGTTCGTGGTTTTGAAGAAAATAGCTTGGGGCCAAACAGCACCGCTGGCGCGAGATACTTGACGGAAGGTCCAATCACTCTGCTTCGCGACGATAATGGAAACATCATCACAGATGTAGCGGGTAACGCCAGTTTTGCCCGCGACTTTGGCTATCAGACAGAAACGCTGTTAGACGCTGCAGGGAATCCTATTCTGGACGCGAATGGAACGCCTGAGGTAGCTTTAGCGGTACAAAACTTCTTCCTTGATAGGGATTTTGACAGTTTCGGTGGTAACATACTAACCACAGCGACGCTGGAACTGATATTTCCGCTTCCGTTTGTGCCCAATCAGAATCAGGTGAGATCTGCCTTTTTTATTGACGCTGGAAACGTTTTCTCGTCAAATTGCACTGAACGCACGCGCTTGCTCAATAACTGCTCGAGTTTCGACGTGGGAGCCATCCGCTATGCAGCGGGCTTGTCGATCACCTACCTGTCACCTTTCGGGCCGTTGACCTTTTATGTTGCTGCCCCTTTCGGCAAAGAAGGGGACGATACGAAGACGTTTGATTTTACAGTCGGAGTTTTTTGATTCATTTAGTGGCTTAAATGAACAGTGAAAATATGTGCATACTTGATTTATTCTGGGATGCCTTGGAATTTTGGAGATAGAT
>DORE01000122.1:0-18686 GCA_003514305.1 Gammaproteobacteria bacterium
GAGGGTCGTGTTGTAGATGCCCTTGGTAAGCCCATAGACGGCAAAGGTCCAGTAGAGGCGAAACTGACAGACGCGGTTGAAAAAGTAGCACCTGGCGTAATCGCCAGGCAGTCAGTTTCCCAGCCGGTACAGACAGGCCTAAAGTCAATCGACTCCATGACGCCAGTTGGCCGCGGGCAGCGCGAGCTGATAATTGGCGATAGAGAGGTAGGCAAGACAGCCGTTGCCATTGACACCATCATCAACCAAAAAGGTAAAGGCGTTAAGTGCATTTATGTGGCGGTTGGACAAAAGGCCTCATCTATCGCGAGTGTTGTGCAGAAACTCGACGAACACAACGCGATGGAATACACCATCGTCGTTGCGGCTTCCGCCTCTGACCCAGCTTCCATGCAGTTTATAGCGCCGTATTCCGGCAGTACGATGGGTGAATACTATCGAGACCGCGGTGAAGATGCATTAATTGTATTCGACGATCTGACAAAGCAGGCTATAGCCTACCGCCAGATTGCGCTACTTCTTCGTCGGCCGCCCGGCCGAGAGGCTTACCCCGGTGATGTGTTCTACCTTCACTCTCGACTGCTGGAGCGCGCATCTCGGGTTAGCGCAGACTATGTCGAAAAGTTTACTAACGGTGAGGTGAAGGGCAAGACTGGATCACTCACCGCGCTACCGATTATTGAGACGCAGGCAGGGGACGTATCAGCATTTGTTCCCACCAACGTTATTTCGATCACCGATGGTCAAATCTTCCTCGAGACAGATCTTTTTAATTCAGGCATTCGCCCAGCAATGAATCCAGGTATCTCGGTTTCGCGAGTAGGTGGTGCGGCACAGACCAAGATTATAAAGAAACTCGGTGGCGGCATCCGTATTGCCTTGGCTCAATATCGCGAACTTGCTGCATTTGCTGCGTTTGCCTCTGATCTGGATGATGCGACTCGCTCACAACTAGAGCATGGTCAGCGCGTCACTGAGTTGATGAAACAGAAACAATACTCACCCTTGTCAATTGCGGAGATGGCTATTTCAATCTATGCGGCCAACGAGGGGCATTTGGAAGATATCGAACTGAAAAAGGTGCTTGATTTTGAGGCGGCGTTGTTGAGTTATATGAACAGTGAGCACGGCGACCTGTTGAGTAGCATCAATGAGTCTGGCGACTGGGATGACGAGATTGAGGCACAATTCAAGGCTGGGATTGAAAAGTTCAAGGAAACTCAGACCTGGTAAATGGTCTGGCCCGATAACTAACACATGCAGCCAATCATAGACGCGACAAGGTAATTCAGACACATGGCCGGTGGTAAAGAAATACGCAACAAGATCTCGAGCATCAAGAACACTCAAAAGATCACCAAGGCGATGGAGATGGTCTCTGCAAGTAAGATGCGTAAGGCCCAGGATGCCATGCAATTGGGCAAGCCATATGCGCATCGTATTCGAGCTGTCATAAGCCACATCGCAAGCGCCAAGCCAGAGTATAAGCACGCCTATTTAAATACCCGCGATCTGAAGCGAGTAGGTTACATCGTGGTGTCAACGGATAGAGGTCTATGCGGTGGTTTAAATATAAATGCCTTTAAGACAGTAGTGGCGTCGATGAAGGAATTTGCCGATGCTGGGATCAATATCGACATTGCAACTATTGGCGGTCGAGCTGCGACCTTTTTTAAAAGCTATGGCGGAAATGTAGTTGCGTCGGTCAGAGACATGGGCGAATCACCTGAGCTGGCGGATGTTATAGGTTCTGTTCGAGTGTTGTTGGACAAGTTCGACAAAGAAGAAATTGATCGGCTGATGCTAGTAAGCAATGATTTTGTAAATACCATGACTCATCAACCGACTGTTCAGCAACTTTTGCCGTTGCTGCCTTCTGACGAAGACGACTTGCAGCATCATTGGGACTATCTCTACGAGCCTGATGCCAAAGAACTGCTAGACGGGTTGATGCTGCGATATATCGAGTCGCAGGTTTTTCAAGCTGTGGTCGAGAACAACGCTTGCGAACAGGCAGCCAGAATGCTGGCCATGAAAAATGCATCTGATAATGCTGGGGATCTCATTGAAGAGCTCGGCCTGGTTTACAACAAGGCGCGACAGGCGGCGATTACCCAAGAGTTATCGGAAATTGCGGGCGGCGCTGCTGCTGTCTGAGAGTGAATGTGCGTTTCACGTTGACACTATGAAACGTAAATAATGAACCTAACTACGAGATTGAACTGGCTGAAGTAACGGCCATACTGAAAGAGGAACCGAACATGAGTAGCGGTCGCATCGTACAAATCATTGGCGCGGTTATCGACGTAGAATTCGCGCGTGATGACGTGCCTCAGGTATACGACGCCCTGACTGTCGACGACAGAGATATCACGCTTGAAGTGCAGCAGCAGTTGGGTGACGGTGTTGTGCGCACTATCGCTTTGGGCAGCACGGAGGGCTTGAGCCGGGGACTCAGCGTGCAGGATACGGGCGCGCCTGTGTCGGTGCCGGTCGGAACGGAGACTCTTGGACGAATCATGGACGTTCTTGGCCGACCAATCGATGAGCGTGGAGATATTGGTGAGCAAGAACGGATGCCTATCCATCGCAAAGCGCCCACTTACGAAGAGCTTTCCAGCACCAACGAACTGTTGGAAACCGGTATCAAAGTAATCGATCTGGTTTGCCCTTTCGCGAAGGGAGGCAAAGTAGGCCTGTTTGGCGGGGCGGGCGTTGGCAAGACTGTAAACATGATGGAGCTGATTAATAACATCGCGACCGAGCACTCAGGGTTATCGGTATTTGCTGGCGTTGGCGAGCGAACGCGGGAAGGTAACGACTTCTACCACGAAATGCAGGAGTCTGGTGTTATTGATCTGGAAGGCGAGTCCAAAGTGTCGATGGTTTATGGTCAGATGAATGAGCCGCCTGGCAACCGACTGCGCGTTGCTTTATCTGGTCTGACTATGGCCGAGAAGTTCCGTGATGAAGGTCGGGACGTGCTGCTATTTATCGATAACATTTATCGATACACGTTGGCAGGCACTGAGGTATCTGCACTTCTTGGACGTATGCCGTCCGCGGTTGGCTATCAGCCGACCTTGGCCGAGGAAATGGGCGCCCTACAAGAGCGAATCACCTCAACCAAGGCAGGCTCGATTACCTCAATTCAGGCGGTCTACGTGCCTGCGGATGATCTGACTGACCCGTCTCCGGCGACGACCTTTGCTCATCTTGATGCAAAGGTGGTGCTATCGAGGGAAATTGCATCCTTGGGTATCTATCCAGCGGTGGACCCGCTGGATTCCAGTTCTCGGCAGCTTGATCCGCTGGTCATTGGGCAAGAGCATTACAATATCGCTAACGGCGTGCAAACTGTGTTGCAGCGCTATAAAGAGCTGAAGGATATCATTGCTATTCTGGGCATGGATGAATTATCAGACGAAGATAAGCAGACCGTGGCGCGTGCCCGCCGGATTTCCCAATTTCTTTCCCAGCCATTTACGGTGGCGGAAATTTTCACCAATGCACCTGGCAAATATGTGTCGCTCAAGGACACAATCGCTGGATTCAAAGGTATTCTCGATGGAGAGTACGACCATCTGCCAGAGCAGGCGTTTAGCATGGTCGGTTCAATTGATGAGGCCGTGGAAAAGGCGAAGACGCTTTAATTACAGCGGCCAATCCTAGGGGTTTGCTATGAAACAGGAAACGCACCGGCAGATACTAAGGACACGCCGATAGGAGGAAGTTTCTATGGCAATGACAATGCATTGTGAAATCGTAAGCGCTGAGCAGAGCATATTTTCTGGTAGTGTTGAGATGGTGATTGCTGCTGGCACGCTGGGAGATCTGGGTGTTGCTCCGGGCCACGCTCCGTTATTGACTGCGCTGAGTCCTGGACCCGTTCGATTGATTACGGATGGTGGTCACGAAGAGGTCTTTTACGTCTCTGGAGGTTACCTCGAGGTTCAGCGAAACACGGTTACTGTCTTGGCTGATGCCGCACAGCGCGCCGATGCTGTTGACGAAGCGGCTGCGATTGAGGCTATACAAGATGCCGAGAAAGCTATGCAGGATGCCAGTGCGGAAATGGATTACGGTACTGCGGCTGCGCAACTTGCGGAGGCTTCGGCTCAGCTCAGAGCCCTCCGCCAGCTGAAGAACAGGGCGCAGTAATCTGCTTATGGCCAAATCTTAAGCAAAGAAAAGGTAGCTCGGGCTACCTTTTTTTTTGTTAATCTAAGGCTATTACTGGTTTCAACACACAAGCTTCTACGTGGGTCTAGCTATGGAAGTTGTCATTCTTGCTGCCGGCAACGGCACACGCATGCATTCCGCGTTACCCAAGGTCCTGCACCGACTTGGCGGTAGGCCCATGCTCCTGCATGTTTTGGAAACAGCAGCGTGCCTTGCTCCTGACTCTATTCACGTTGTAGTCGGTGTTGGTGCGGAGCAGGCCGTTGCTGTGGTCGAAGAAGCGTGCCCCCATCTGGGCATTAATTGGGTAACGCAAAAAGAGCAGTTGGGCACGGGACATGCTGTGCAGCAAGCATTGCCTTGCTTGCAGCAACGCACCTCGGACAATAAGGTGTTGATCCTTTTCGGCGATGTTCCTCTGATTACCTCCGCAACCCTTAAACAGGTGGTTGATCAGTGTACTCCAGAACAGATCTCTTTGTTGACTGCTAGGGCTAGTCTGCCCCAAGGCTTTGGCCGAATTATCCGGAATAGTGATGGAGACGTTTCGGCGATTATAGAGGAGCGCGACGCCAACTCGGAGCAAAAAGCCATAAATGAAATCAATAGCGGGATTATGGCAATATCGGCGCTTAGGTTGCAGGCCTGGCTGGACGCCCTGGGTACGAATAATGATCAAGGTGAGTATTACCTGACTGACATTGTGGCAATGGCGCATGCCGACGGGGTGCGTGTACGAGCTAAAATGGTAGGTGAGGAGGAAGTGATGGGGGTTAACAACAAGTCACAGCTGGCTTCACTGGAGAGACACTATCAAATGCGTACAGCCAATAAACTTTTGGAGCAGGGCGTCACGCTTCTGGACCCGTCACGCCTGGATGTGCGCGGCGAAGTAGACTGTGGCCGCGATGTTGAGATTGACGTGAACGTTGTGCTTGAAGGGCGCGTTAGTTTTGGCGATGGCGTGTCAGTGGGCGCCAATTGTGTCATCAAGGATTCGAAAATCGGGCCTGGTACTAAAATTCTTGCGGGTACCCAAATTGAGGGTGCTTATATCGGTCAAAACATCAGTATCGGACCAATGGCGCGTATTCGTTCGGGAACCGTGCTGAGCGATCGTTGCAAGATAGGTAACTTCGTTGAAACAAAAAATGCGGTGATAGGTGAGGGATCAAAAGCGAACCACCTCGCTTACATCGGAGATGCTGTTCTTGGCGATGGCTGCAATATCGGAGCAGGTGTTGTGTTTTGCAACTACGATGGCGCCAACAAGCACCAGACAAAGCTTGGCGATAACGTCTTTGTGGGATCGAACAGTGTCCTAATTGCTCCTGTTACGCTTGAGGATAATGCTTTTGTTGCGGCGGGCTCCTCTGTTTCCAGCGATGTGCCTGAGGGTAGCCTTGCAGTTGCAAGGGTTAAGCAGCGCATCGTTCCGGACTGGAAACGGCCCAAGAAAAAGTAGGTCTGTCTTTCTCGAGGCGGCATATGTTCGATGTGTAAACTTGGTTGACCGCTTGTTGCCATTGGCAGACGCCGATCTACGTAGCTTGGGCGTGTCATCAAGTATTATCTAAAGCCCGCAGCGCTTTCTGGCTTTTCTCCAGCCGTGTTAAGTGTTCTCCAAGCAGGGGCTTGCGGTGCAGTGCTACCCCGGTTGCCAGTACATCAATCACTACCAGATGAGCAATCCGAGAGGAAACGGGGGTTGCCGCCCGGAGATCCTCTTCGATATTGACCGTGATGGAGATTGAGCTCGCCTCGTTCAGTGGTGTGTTTTTGGGCGCTAGCCCGATTACTGTAGCGCCAGCTTCTCTGGCAAGGCTTACGCTCTCTAGCAGAGCCCTAGTCTGTCCCGATTGTGAAATGGCTACGATGACATCGCCTTTACCCAGTGAGATGGCTGACATATGCTGAATATGTGGATCAGTGTAGGCGGCTGTTGATAGCTGTAGTCTGAAAAATTTGTGTTGAGCATCTGCCGCTACTGAACCGGAGGCGCCAAACCCATAAAACTCTACCCTTCTGGCGTTGCTGATCGTGTCGATCGCTCTTTGAAGCACTTCAGGGTCCAGCTCATCTTTGACTGTTAGCAGTGAGCCCACAGTAGTGTCGAAAACCTTGTTTCGCAGGTCTTCAATGGTATCGCTGTCATCTACAGCGAACTGAGTGTAAACGCTACCTGAACCTAGTTGCTGTGCGAGACTCAATTTGAACGATTGGAAGCCATCAAATCCAAGCGCACGGCAAAAGCGAATTACCGTGGGCTCGCTGACCAGCGCTCGAGAAGCCAGATCAACGATTCGCATAGAAATGACTTCGTTGGTGTTGGACAGAATAAAGTCTGCCACTTTGGCTTCGGATTTCCTCAGGCTTGACCTGTTGTCGTTAATCCGGCGTATGAGATTAGGTGATTGCACTGGGTGACTGTACACTGAGTCAGGTATTTAATAACGAGTCAATGCTACCCAATTAGGCCTTCGGGCGCACTTCTTTCCATGAACAACCAAGAACCTCTCTACACGGCCCATTTTTTGGAGTCTCTGTCACTGCTGGGCGCCAGCAAATGGAACGGACTTACAGGCACTGATAATCCGTTTACTCGCTATGAGTTCTTGTATGAACTTGAGAGGACAGGATGCACCAGCCGGGAGTCTGGATGGCAGCCGTTTCATTTGGCGCTCTATGAAGGCTGCACGGCCAGCCTGGCGGACGGGTCGCCGGTTGCGGTCATGCCGATGTATCTGAAAACTAACAGCTGGGGAGAATATGTTTTTGATTGGTCATGGGCTAACGCTTACCAAAGCCATGGTTATAACTATTTCCCCAAATTGGTTACGGCGGCGCCTTTTACACCAAGCCATGGCCAAAGGATTTTTATCGCTGACAGTCATGACCGGGACGCGATTTTCGACGTGATCGTCGAGAAGTTGACTGAAAAAGCATGTTCTCTAAAAGTTTCCTCGTGGCACGTCCTATTTCCGCAGCAGGAAGAGAGCACTACTCTCACGAGGTTGGGATTAAAGCAGAGAATCGCTACACAATTCCATTGGTACAACAGAGGCTATGAGTCATTCTCGCACTTTCTTGATAAGCTTAATTCCAGGAAGAGAAAATCTATTAAAAGAGAAAGGCGACAAGTTAAAGAACAAGGATTCCAATTCTCGATTACGGAAGGTTCTGCGGTTTCCGACCGCCAGTGGTCTGAGTTCTATCGCTTCTACCAATCCACCTACTTAGTTAGAGGTATGCAGGGCTATTTGAAAGAATCTTTTTTCAGGGCGCTCGCCCAATCCATGCCCGAACAGATTTTGATGGTAAACGTTAAGCTGGACGGAAAGAGTACGGCTGCAGCACTGTTTTTCAAAAACTCAGAGAAACTATTCGGCCGCTACTGGGGCTCTCTAGCAGACTATCAGTTTTTGCATTTTGAAACCTGTTATTATCAAGGCCAGGAATACGCTATCGCAAATGAGTTGCAATCTTTTGACTCTGGTGCTCAGGGAGAGCACAAGATACAGAGAGGCTTCGAGCCTATCCTAACTTATTCTAATCACTGGATTGGCAATGATGGGTTCTCTTTGGCGATTGATCGATTTCTGCAAGAAGAGCGTGTCCACATAGAGTCCTATCAAAATGAGGCAAGAAGCCTGTTGCCTTTTCGCCAAGAAGACTAGCCGTCTTTGGCTTAGACTTTTTGCAGTGGCGTACCACCGACTTTGAATAGAGCTAAAAAACGAAACACATGAAGCAAAAAGGAGTTAGCATGATAAGAACCCTCCCCCGTATATTAGTCGCAGCAATACTCGGTTCTTTTGCTTTTCTGCCCGAAGCAGCGATGGCACAGCAGGAAAGAAACTATGACTATTGGCAGCATCAGCGAGAGATTATAAGGAGGGGCCAACAAGCTGTTTTCATGTGTAATGGCCTGTTTACGTCCAATCGCACGATTGAGCAGGTGTACGAAAGGGAGTTGGCGTTTCTCTCTGAGCCGATAGGCACTCCGGAGGGTGGCGACTACCACGTTGCCTGGGAAGAGCGGGGCGTTGAGGTAGGCGCCGCTGGCCGAGTTCCAACGATGCGGGCTATTTTCCGCGAGGGTATTGGCTGTATTATTCTGCCTCCCGATCAAACCTTTGCCGATGCAGGTCGTTTGCCAGAATTGACGCTGCCTTACCCTCCTGGCGATCCCTCTCGGATTCCCTGGCCCGACGGCGATCTGGTAGAAGACAAAGCGTTGCCGCGCGGTGTAGACGCTTCTGCCTTGCAGAGCGCATCGGATTGGGCGTTTGACCGGTCGACACCCGAGCAAACTACAATCAGCCTGATGGTGGTTTATCGGGGCGACATAATCCACGAGCGCTACGCCGACGGTTTTGATATGACCACAAGGACGCGTACGTGGTCTACGGCGAAGAGTATCGCAGCGACCTTGATTGGTATGCTAGTAGATGAAGGGCGTCTGAACCTAGACGGTCCACTAGGATTTGAATGGCTTCCTGAGACTGACTCTCCCGAAACTGATCCACGTAATGCGATAACTCTCCGGCACGCGTTGAACATGACGACCGGGCTTCAATCAATTGACAATAGTCGAATGGAATATGCAACCGGGTCTGGCATGTCCTACTGGGCGGGCGACACCTCGGTCGCAGGTGCGAGGGCGCGCGGCTTGATACGAGAGCCAGGCACTCGGTGGGATTACGAGAACTATGACACGTTACTCGCGGTTTATGCGATGAAGCAGGCGCTTGGGGGGGAGCGAGAATATGCGGAATTTCCAAGAAAGGCGCTGTTAGACAAAATCGGTATGCGGAGCACACTGGTGAGTACGGATCGCTTTGGCGACTTTGTCTTGAGCAGCCAGGTTTACACTAATGCAAGAGACTTGGCACGTTTTGGCCTGCTCTATCTACAAAAAGGAGTGTGGAATGGAGAACGGCTGCTTTCCGAGAAATGGATCGATTTTGTTACCACTCCGGCACCCGCGACAGTGGATATAGGTAACATGTATGGGGGACAGTTTTGGCTTGTCCCTGATGATCGCTCAGACGTTCCTAAGGATGCTTATATGACCAATGGCAACCGTGGGCAGTTTACGATTATCGTGCCTTCCCAAGATCTGGTTATTGTGCGTCGTGGTCTCGACTATGGTAAGCAAGGTTTTGATCGCTGGGGTCTTGCTAGAGAGGTCATCAAGGCGCTCAATTGAAATTACTTTCTCAACTAGGCCCTTAAAATGCGGTGCGAGTGGTGCCAGAAAATGACGTCTCCTTCTCTTGAACAGCAACAATGAGTGATCACTGATGAAACAGCTTGCAGCCTCATTTTTCGTCGCTCTACTTATTTGTGCTTGTGATGCGCCTTATCGAGCAGCTAGGAGCCAAACGGCTCTTCCGGAAGCGCCAAATATCCTATGGTTGGTTGCGGAAGATCTCAGTCCGATCATCCCTGCGTTCGGGGACTATACTGTGGCGACGCCAAACCTGGATCGGCTTGCGGAGGAAGGGGTCCGTTACACCCGAGTATTTTCTACTTCCGGAGTCTGTGCGCCGAGTCGGTCTTCTTTGGCCACAGGCATGTACCAAAACCGAATTGGTGCGCAGCATATGAGAACGACAAATGTGTCCGGGTTTGGCGCTGATGGATTGATCCCCTATGAAGCAGTGCCACCGCCTTTTGTCAAAATGCATAGCCAGTATTTCAGGGAAGCCGGCTACTACACGAGTAATAACGCCAAGGAAGACTATCAGTTTCGTAAGGCGGTTACGGCCTGGGATGATAGTAGCCAAACTGCTCACTGGCGAAATCGTAAGCTAGATCAGCCGTTTTTTTCCGTATTCAACTTTAATATTACCCACGAAAGTCAGATCTGGGTTCAGGCAAAAAACCCCCTGCGAGTCCCTAACGATCTTGAGGTGCCAATCCCCCCATATCTGCCTGATACCGAGGTCGCCCAACGGGACGTGCGTCAGGTGTACTCCAACATCGTTGCCATGGATGAGCAGGTGGGGCTGATTCTTGACGAACTGGAGCGAGACGGATTACTGGAAAGCACCGTGATCTTCTGGTTCTCCGACCACGGCGGGCCCTTGCCACGGCAAAAGCGCCTACTTTACGACTCCGGTCTGCAGGTTCCAATGATTATCCGCTATCCGGACAAGTGGCGAGCAGGAGAGCGCGACGACCAGCTGATCAGTTTTGTAGATTTCAAATCTACGGCATTGTCTCTAGCTGGAATAGAGCCCCCCGATTATGTAGATGGCAGAGCCTTTGCCGGCGAATTTCAGTCTTCTGAGCCTCGACAGTACATTCATGCTGCGGCAGACAGGTTTGATCGACAATACGATACGATAAGGGCAGTGCGGGATGAACGATTCAAATACCTGCGTAATTATTATCCAGAGCGCGGATATTATCTGCCGCTCGTCTATCGTGAGCAAATGCCAATCATGCAAGAGCTGTTGCGCCTGCGGGACCAAAACGCATTAACCAAGGTTCAGTCGCAATGGTTTCGAGAAAACAAGCCGCGAGAAGAGCTCTTCGACACGCTAACGGATCCTCATGAGCTGAATAACCTCGCGTTCGACCCTTCTTACAACCAAAAATTGCTCGAGCTAAGATCAGAGCTTGAAAGCTGGCTTTCCGGTTTTGAAGATAAGGGGATGATGTCAGAGCTCGATTTTATCAGTGAGATTTGGCCGGGTATGGAGCAACCTGTCACCATCAGCCCAATAGCAAGAAGTCAATATGGTAGAGTGGTACTCTCGAGCCTCACGCCGGGAGCAAATATCGGTTATCAGATACTGGGTCCAGGGGAAAGTTCTTTCAGAACTTGGCAGGTTTATACAGAACCACTGAAGTTGCCTGCAGGTATGCGCCTGATCGCTATCGCCCATAGAATTGGCTTCAAGCCTAGCTCAATGATAGAGCTTGGCTATAGCGCTCTATAATTCTACGAAAATGCAAGCACGCTCACGCTCCCACCCAAGAGATTGAGCGGTCTCCCATAAGCGGGAGAACCGGTGCCCTAAGTCTATGCTTAAGAGAATAAATTGGCCAACTGGTCCCTAATTTAAGGGACGGTTTAATCCTGGATCGAAGAATATGTATGACGTTTTCTTGATGCTGCTCAACATCGCTGGCATGTGTTCGCTCACAGACCTATTTCCCAGACCAGCAGCTGATTATTTGCCGGCATACTAAAATCGTGTTTGAGTTGCAGACCAGCATGCTTAGCCAGCGCGGAGACCCACTCGAAATCTCTCAGGCCGCTGTCAGTATTTCTTGTCTTTAGCCATAAATCAAAATTCGAGTTGCTGGGTGTGGTAAATTTGCCGTTATACTTAAATGGGCCATATACAATCAGTTGAGCTTTAGTGTTCATATGATTGGGGATGTTGAGAAAGAAGTTTTCAACGGAACGCTCTGACATGATGTGCAGTGTATTTGCCGTAAAAATAGCGTCAAATCTTCCACAATTCCAGCGACAATGATCGACGTCCAGCCTTACTGGCTTGCGTAGATTTTCCACAGAAGCATTGAGAACCCTGAGCGCAAGGGTACCTAGATTATTTGAAACGTCAGACGGGTGCCAAGTCAGATGGGGCAGTAATTTCGCGAAATGGACTGCGTGCTGACCTGTCCCAGCTCCAACTTCAAGCACTGAATCACAACCCTTCAACAGAGCTCTTAGATGCTCAAGGATTGGCGCCTTATTGTGCTCACACGCCTGACTGAAGGGCAAATCTGAGTCGGATTTGGTAGCCATTAAGCTGTCCGAGACTTCTGCGCCTGCTCCTGAGGAATTTCAGGCTGCGGTCTGTTTGCGCTTGAATACTAGCGTACCGCCCGAGGACTCTTCCTGGTCGAAGCGATAGCCTTCGGTGGCGAACTCGGTCAGTGACTCTGGGGTTTTAAGCCTATTTTTAATTATATGGGCAGTCATTTGGCCCCTCGCTTTTTTGGCAAAGAAACTAACTATTCGGTACTTGCCGTTAGACCAGTCTTTGAATACCGGGGTAATAACCTCTGCGTTGAGCAATTTTTCGTCAATAGAATTGAAATACTCATTGGAAGCAAGATTGACTAGCGTGTTTGTAGTTGCGGCGCTGGACTCAAGTTCCTCGTTCAGTTTTTTGGTGAGCTTGTCACCCCAGAACTCATAAAGATTCAAGTTACCGTTGGAGCGGAATTTACGACCCATTTCTAATCGATAGGCTTGCATTAAATCCAGCGGCCTTAAAATACCATAAAGGCCAGATAGGATCCGAAGGTGGTCCTGCGCGAAATTGAGATCGGCGGTGCTAAATTCTTCCGCCTGCAGCCCAAGGTAGACATCGCCTCTGAACGCAAAAATTGCCTGTTTGGCGTTGTCCAGATCAAAAGGTGTATGCCAGTTGGCGAAGCGCTGGTGGTTTTCATCAGCGAGTTTTGAGCTGATGTTCATTAGCTCAGACAGATCGTCAGGCTTCAGCTTCCTCAGATCCTTAATCAGCGCTCGGGATTCTTTTAGGAACTCCGGTTGTGAAAATTTGCGAGTCTTTGCCTTGTTCTCAAAGTCTAGAGATTTGGCCGGTGAAACCACTAGTAACATAGGGACTATTCCTGATTATCAAATTCCAGCCACCAGTTTAGCGGCGTGGTGCCGTCTTCGGGGTCGTACACATTGCCATAATACCAGAATGTATCCGAGAACTTTTCGCTAGCGCTGTTTAAAAGTGTTTCGATCGAAGCAAACCCCAGCGAAACGTGCATGCTGTATACCAGCGCTCGGTCGGCCTGAAGATCAAGCGAGCCACCTAGCTTTTCAACAGCAGATGTCAAAAACTCTTCGAGCTCTTCGAGATGATGCTTACGAAACAGCCTGATGCACAGATTACCGCTGCGTCTTTCTAGTTCATACTCAGCGGTTGACACATTAATCACCCGCAGGATGTCCCCTGCGGCTAAATTCCGCGCGAGCAGCGGTGACTTCAGTAGTCGCACTCGATTAGTGCCGCTATCGAGCAGTTCCGCATTGAGGCTCTCGAAAACTGGTTCCCCTTTTTCATTTAGGCCGGCTAGGAAGGGAAGTTCTAGCTTGTTGGCGACAGTTGCTAACATAGTAAAACAAACAGAGAGTAGAATGACCGAGAAGCATTTAATTAGGATACCTATGATAGAGCGACTGGAGAAATTTGCTAAGGTTTTGAGCCGAATTCGTTATTTTTTGCTTCTCTTGGCCGGATTTTGTGCGGGGTTGACTTTGCTCAGTTTGATAGACAACCCGTGGTTTGTCGATGACCGTTGGCTGCTTCACAGTTTTATTAGTTTCCTGTGGTTGCTCATGCTCTACGCCTTGAGTCAGATATTTCTTCGACTTCCACCGCCGGTCGAGAGCGCTGAAAACTGGCGTGAGCATCTTTCATTCAGGATACGTCGAGGCATGATGTGGCTGTTGGGTGTGCTTTTCCTCAGTCTAAGCTTGTTGTTGGTCCTCCTCAGCTACCAGCTGCTGCGCGTCGCACTTATGTCGGCTTCCACGGGCAATATGGCATCATGACGCAACTTCGATCAAATTATGAATAAGTTAATCACTCTCATTGATCAAACAAGCGACAGACTGGGTAGGGGCGTATCCTGGCTGACTTTGTTTATGGTGCTTGTTATGGGCCTTATTGTGATCCTGCGCTATGCCTTTCAGATTGGTTCTATTGCTTTGCAGGAGTCGATGCTCTACATGAACGCTATGCTTTTTACCTTTGGCGCGGCATTTACCCTCAAAGAGCAGCGCCACGTGCGGGTTGACGTGGTCTATAGCCGATTGCCACCTCGAGGCAGAGCCCTTACAGACTTGTTAGGGACTACCGTATTTCTCTCGCTCAGCACGGGGTTTATAGTTTGGTCTAGCTGGGACTATGTCGCGCTTGCTTGGCGTATTCAAGAGGGGTCTGCTGAATCCAGTGGACTCCCTTTTGTTTATTTTCTGAAAACTGCTTTACTTATTCTACCAGCGTTACTTTTTATGCAGGGCGTGGCCGAGGCCATGAAGGCCTATTCTGTTTTACGGGACAGCGCTGAAACACAATCAAAGCTGACAGATCATGATTGACCTGCTGCCGCTGGTACTGTTTGCCATTGTTTGTCTGTTTTTGATGGCCGGTTACCCTGTTGCCTTAACCATGGCTGGAGTGTCATTGTTGTTCGCTATTCTTGGCAAGTTGGCAGGGGTGTTTGACCTGGCTTTTATTTCGTTAATACCAAACCGCATTTACGGCATTCTGATCAATCAGAATCTCTTCGCGGTGCCCCTATTCGTTTTTATGGGGTCAATGCTTGAGAGATCTCGAATCGCAGAAGATCTGTTGAAAAATATGGAGCTGGTGCTGAGAGCTCTGCCTGGTGGGCTTGGTATCTCCGTCATTTTGGTGGGGATGTTGCTTGCGGCTAGCACGGGAATTGTTGGTGCGACGGTAGTGACTATGGGCATCTTATCTTTGCCAACCATGCTCCGAGCCGGCTATCAACCTGCTCTTGCTTGCGGCACTTTATGTGCTACTGGAACGCTAGGTCAAATAATTCCGCCGTCAATTTGCCTTGTTCTGCTCGGAGAGGTTATCTCTAATGCCTATCAGCAGGCTCAACTTAATTTGGGGGTTTTTGCGCCAGATTTTGTTTCGATTAGCGATCTGTTTGCCGGCGCTATTTTGCCTGGGTTGCTTTTGGTTCTGGCATATGGCGCTTACGTGTTCGCGACGGCGCTGTTCAAACCGGAACTGGCGCCGCCGACTATCGAGGACACAGACTCGGACGTTAATTTATTTGTTGCCCTGCTAAAGGGCTTGTTCCCGCCGGTTGCGCTAATTATCGCGGTGTTAGGCTCAATTCTGATGGGCTTAGCAACTCCGACTGAAGCATCCTCCGTAGGTGCGATCGGCGCCATGTTGCTAGCCTTCGGCAAGCGCATGTTGTCGATCGCTATTTTGCATGAAGTGGCGATTGAAACCACCCGCGTCACCTCCATGGTATATCTGATCCTTGTTGGCGCAACTATCTTCTCATCAGTCTTTCGCGGTTTTGGTGGCGAAGAATTGATTGAAGCGCTGTTCGATGCTCTTCCGGGTGGTGTATTCTCGGCCACTCTTGCGGTGATGCTGGTAATTTTTTTGCTCGGTTTTATTCTCGACTTTATCGAGATTACATTCTTGGTGGTGCCCCTTGTTGGCCCGGTGTTGCTGTCTATGGGTCTCGATCCAGTGTGGCTTGCGGTGATGATTGCAATTAATCTACAGACCTCTTTTTTGACGCCGCCGTTCGGATTCTCTCTTTTTTATTTACGCAGCGTGGCTCCTGTGGAGGTCGATACCCTTTCGATCTATCGCGGCGTAATACCTTTCGTCGTCATTCAGTTGATGCTCTTAATCCTTCTGGCGTTTCAACCTGGCCTTGCCACTTGGCTGCCAAATCTGCTCAATGGTCAGGCAATGCAATGACAAATCAGGACGATTTGCTTGGGTGATTCCACGGAGGGAAAGCAAGCTATAATCGGCCAGTTCAGTTGGGAGTATGAAGCGTGCGCGCTTCGATGAGCGCTTCCTCGGCTATGCGGTTGTAGTTCATGACGCCTGATCTGAAGTTGTTCCAGGATTCATAAATAACTCGGGTGGCCTCGTCGGCTGTAGCGAGCTCTAGAACGACTTCTGTTGATAGCCGCCTTAGCTCTACTAACACGTCGTCCGGTAGCCGGCGTATTTCCACTCCGTGCTCTTGCACCAGTGACTTTAATGCTTCGTTATTTTTTGCCATGAGCTCGTCGAGCAAGGTTTGGTTCATTACTTCGGCCGCTGCCAGAAGAATGGCTTGTAAATCTGCAGGCAGAGCTTCGAAACGTTGCTTGTTAAAAATTGTTTCAAGCGTTGAACCAGGCTCATGCCAACCAGGATAGTAGTAGTATTTTGCAACCGTATGATAACCTGCGGCGAGATCGTTGTAGGGACTGACAAACTCGGTGGCATCCAATGCTCCAGTCTGCAACGCGGTGAACACCTCACTGACTTGCATCGTCACCGGTACCCCGCCAGCGCGGCGGAATACTTCCCCACCCAAGCTAGGTATTCGCATCTTCAGACCTCTTAGGTCTGCCAACGAATCAATTTCCTTGTTAAACCAGCCAAACATCTGTGTGCCCGTATTGCCACCGCGCACGGGGATAAGGTTGAAGGGTGCATAGAGATCTTTCCAGAGCTTATCTCCTCCCCCGTATCTTAGCCATGCGTTTTGTTCATAACTAGTCATTCCAAATGGTATGGAAGAGAAAAAAGGCGTAGCTGGTATCTTGCCTTGCCAATAGTAGGCGCCGGAGTGTCCTATTTCAGCAACGCCTTGGCGGACAGCGTCAAAAACTTCTAAGCCTCCGACCAACTCATTTGCGCCGTAGACACGGATTTTCATACGCCCAGCGCTCATTTGTTCGACTATTTCCGCGAAATACTCAGGGGACGTGCCAAGAGCCGGCAAATTTTTTGGCCAAGAAGTAATCATCTTCCACTCGTAAACTTTTTGCTCAGAGTGATCCGCCGATGATGTTGCACTTGTCTGCGATTCTTCGTTTCCGCATGCCTGAACCAGCATTGCAATAATGCCAAGGGCCAGAAAGTCTTTAGGTCTACTCTGCATGGCTTCTCACCGTGTGAAGTTGAGTATTTTCTCTATTAGGTCGCTGGCTATCCAAGGACTTCGAGCTTGGCGTAGGATATTACCAGCCACTTGCTTCCCACGGCATCAAAGTTGACTTGTACCCTAGCATTACTTCCCTGGCCTTCATAGTTCAGAACAACGCCCTCACCAAACTTTCCATGATTCACTCGCTGTCCGAGTGAGATCTGCGTGTCGGGCACTTCAGCACCCCGACCGGGCGTGCTGCCCATTTTCACTCCAATGCGACCCGAAGCATGTGCTCTATTTATTGTAGTTTTAAGCCTGACTTCTTCGACTAAATCATCGGGGACTTCCCTGATAAAGCGCGAAGGTCGACAAAGGTTAACATCCCCATGCATCCTGCGAGACTCAGCGTAGCTCATGAAGAGTTTTATTTTGGCGCGCGTTATGCCGACGTAACATAGACGCCGCTCCTCCTCTAACCCTGTCAGATTGTCCATGGACATTTTATGAGGGAAGAGCCCTTCTTCCATGCCTGATAGAAAAACCAGTTGAAATTCGAGGCCTTTAGCAGAGTGCAGCGTCATCAGCTGGACGGCATCTTCGCTTTCATCAGCTTGCGAGTCGCCTGCGTCCAGTGACGCTTGATCTAGAAAGGCTGCCAGGTAGGAGCTTGCCGTGACATCAATCTTTTCCTCCTCCATGCCTGGATCGTCAAAACTGCTGGCCGCAGTAATAAGCTCCTCGAGATTTTCGATGCGAGTGCGTGCTTTTTCTCCCCCTTCTTTTTCGTGGTGGTTCACTAGCCCACTATGCTCAATGACGTGCGTCACTTTTTGATGCAGCTCCAGCGCAGCGCAGTTTTTTTGCATATCATCAATGAGTGTAAGGAAGGCGAGCACCGCATTTGCAGCCCGAGAACTGAGCAAGGTCTGGTTGATGCATTCAACACAAGCTTGCCAAAGAGAGCAGTTATGCTCTCGAGCGATTTGGCGTAAGGCGTCAACCGTGCGCCCGCCAATACCTCGCACTGGCACGTTAATTATGCGTTCAACAGCGGTGTCATCGTGACGATTAACAATCAGTCGGAGGTAGGACAGCGCGTTTTTAATCTCAAGGCGCTCATAGAAACGATGTCCACCATAAATGCGATAAGGCATGCCAACTCTGAGCAGTGCATCCTCAAGTTCCCGAGATTGTGCGTTGGATCTGTAGAGAATGGCCGCATCTGAGCGCCTATTACCGTTGTTAAACCAGTCCTGCACGCGATCGACGATAAATCTTGCCTCGTCCTGCTCATTAAAAGCTCCATAGATGCTGATTGGTTCGCCGTCGGCACCATCGGTCCAGAGGTTTTTCCCAAGTCGACCCTGGTTTTGAGAGATCAGCTTGTTGGCCGCATTAAGTATGGTTGAGGTTGATCGATAATTCTGCTCAAGACGAATGATGTCCGCGTTGGGGAAGTCACCACTAAATTGCTGAATATTTTCGATGCGAGCGCCGCGCCAGCCATAGATCGACTGATCATCATCGCCCACCACCATCAGCTGATTGCTGGCGCTTGCCAGAACTCGGAGCCAAGCGTATTGAATTGCATTCGTGTCCTGAAACTCATCGACCAACACATACTGAAACCTTTGCTGGTAGTGCTGAAGAATCTGCGGATTTTTTAGCCAAAGCTCATGGGCGCGCAGCAAAATCTCGCCAAAGTCAATCATTCCTCCCCGTTCGCATTCTGTTTCGTAGCCAGCGTAAATCTCCAGCATTGTTTTGGTATAGTCGTCATCGAAGTGTTCGATATTCCCTGCGCGCAGACCTTCGTCCTTCTGCGCATTGATATACCACTGACACTGTTTTGCCGGCCA
>DORE01000122.1:19058-30996 GCA_003514305.1 Gammaproteobacteria bacterium
TCTGAATCGAGAATATGAAAATCTTCTGGCAGCCCCGCCTCCTGCCAGTGCATGCGCAATAGCCGATGAGCTAGGCCATGGAAAGTGCCGACCCACATGCCGCTCATGGGACGACCCATCAGCTCATCAATCCTGATGCGCATCTCTCGTGCTGCCTTATTTGTAAACGTTACCGCGAGGATAGCAAAAGGGGACACATTTTCGGTCTGCAGCAACCAAGCAATACGGTGCACAAGCACGCGAGTCTTGCCGCTGCCCGCACCTGCGAGAACCAGTTGGTTGGGTGCAGGGCTAGCTACTGCATTTCTCTGTTGCTCGTTGAGCGAGTCGAGTATATAAGAAACATCCATCGGCACATTCTAACTTCTCGCGGTATCTGATTCCCAGGAAATGCCAGCAATTTCGCAGGGAAACACTGGTGTGACCTTGTCAGTTTAGACCCATCAGAACCTTAGAGAAGCTGAAAGGAATTTGCTAAAATGGAATTACAGTCTACGGGCATTGTTTTATTCGCAGGAGAGCAGCATGTCGGTTCGATCAGACGACGCACAGTTTAATTGGCAAGACCCCTTCCTCATGGAAGAGCAAATTAATGAAGAAGAGCGGATGGTTCGCGATACGGCGCGCCAGTACGCACAGAACAAATTGTTGCCAAGAGTCAAAAATGCTTACCGCAACGAAGAGACAGACCCGGCGATTTTCCGTGAGATGGGCGAGCTCGGGCTATTAGGTCCGATGATTGAGGGCTATGACTGCGCTGGGATGAATTACGTATGCTATGGGCTGATAGCCAAAGAAATAGAGGCTGTTGATTCTGGCTACCGGTCGATGATGTCGGTTCAGTCTAGCCTTGTGATGCATCCGATCAATACTTTTGGCAGTGAAGAGCAAAAAACTCGGTATTTGCCCAAATTGGCGTCTGGCGAATTTATTGGCTGTTTTGGCCTTACTGAGCCGGATCACGGCTCTGATCCCAGCTCCATGAATACTCGTGCCAGGAACGTCGCAGGAGGTTACAGTCTCACAGGCGCGAAGAACTGGATCAGCAACTCGCCGATTGCCGACGTCTTTGTGGTTTGGGCTAAGGATGATGATGGGGTCATACGGGGCTTTATTTTGGACAAGGGCATGGAAGGCCTCACAGCGCCGAAGATTGAGGGCAAGCTGGCGTTGCGTGCATCGGTAACTGGTGAAATCGTGATGGATGAAGTTTTTGTCCCCGAAGAAAATAGACTGCCTGGTGCGCAGGGCCTGAATGGCCCGTTCAGCTGTCTTAATTCAGCGAGACTGGGTATCGCCTGGGGGGCGCTAGGAGCGGCAGAGACCTGTTGGCACGCCGCATTGCAGTACACGCTTGAGCGTAAGCAGTTCGGCCGACCGCTTGCAGCTAACCAGCTCATTCAAAAAAAACTGGCGCAAATGCAAACCGATATCGCACTCGGGCTACAAGGGTGTCTTCAGGCCTGCCGTCTGCGTGACGAGGGGAAATTAGCACCACCTCTCATTTCTATGCTGAAGCGTAATTCTTGTCTCAAAGCGCTTGACGCGGCGCGAGAGGCAAGAGACATGCTAGGAGGCAACGGTATTTCTGATGAGTATCCTGTCATGCGACATGCTCAAAACCTCGAAGTCGTTAACACATACGAGGGCACACAGGATATTCATGCTCTGATTTTGGGAAGAGCTCAAACCGGCATTCAGGCTTTTACTGGCGCATAGTCTAGTGATTGTCGGTGTCTGGCCTTCTTACAGGTAGCTCAACAAGATGCCGACAAAAATCACGGCGCCGACCCAGTTGTTATTGAGGAAGGCTTTGAAGCACTGATCAGGCGCTCGCTCTCTAATGAGAATCTGCTGGTAGATTAGAAGGAAGCTAGCGGACAGCAACGCGCTATGGAAGATACCGCCTAGCGCTAATCGCTGGCCTGCGAGATACATGGCGGCAATGAACATAGCCTGCAGTACGCCGATCACTACTCTATCGGCGTCGTCAAACAGAATCGCGGTAGACTTAACTCCTATTTTCTTATCGAATTCACGATCCACCATGGCATATTGGGTGTCATAGGCTATGGTCCATAAGGTATTGGCGATAAATAGCAGCATGGCTGCCGCCGATAGGGACTTTGCCTGCGCCGTGAATGCCATCAATATTCCCCATGAAAACGCAATGCCGAGCACCACCTGAGGTAGATTAGTGTATCGTTTCATAAAAGGATAAATCGCTATGACGCAAAGCGCGCCCGCGGCGAGCAGCACGGTCGATAAATTTGTCATCAATACCAAAAGAAACCCAATTAGCGATAGTACTAAGAAACAGTTGAGTGCGTCCTTGCGATTCAACGTCCCCCGAGCTAGCGGCCGATTCATGGTTCTTTCGACATTGCCGTCTATTTCAGAGTCAGCAAAGTCATTAATGCAACAGCCTGCTGAACGCATCACTCCGGTTCCTAGCACGAAAATCGTGAAGAGATAAAAGCCCGGGAATCCTTCAGCGGCTATCCACAGAGCGCCAATCGTTGGCCAGAGTAGCAACAGGATCCCTATCGGCTTATCTAAACGGATCAACTCAGCGTAAGCGGGCAGCTTGTCAGTGGTCTCCGGAAAGCGCGTCTTTAGCCATGAAACCAGATTTGAATACACGGATTGGATAGAGTTAGGCATGACATTTTTTGCTAGGGACACTGCTTAAACAGTGCAGGATAAAAGATTTTTGGAATGATAGACACAACTGATGTCTTTTTTCTCAGTCAGGGCGATTTGCTGTTTGCTTTGCAAGAAATCATCCTGCCAATGGACAATATAACTAACCGATCGATCCATATTCTGTAAGATCAAGGCTTAGACATTGACAAACTGCACGCGTTCGCCAACCCATCTGCTTATAAGCGGGCCAACAGATTCCGGATATTTGGTGGAGAGTGTCTCTGAGGCCAGTTTTACATCTTCCAGCATAGACGAGTCGCGGCCAATATCTGCAATTCTAAAGGTCATAAGCCCCGTCTGCTGTGTGCCGAGTACCTGCCCGGGGCCCCTAAGTTCCAGATCTTGCTCTGCGATAAAGAAACCGTCGGTGCTTTCACGCATTACCGTCAAACGCTTTTTGCCGTTCTCCGAAAGAGGCGTCTGGTAGAGCAAGATGCAGTGACTTTGCGTGCTTCCCCTACCAACCCTGCCACGTAGTTGATGCAGCTGGGCTAGACCCAGGCGTTCCGGGTTCTCTATTACCATTAAGCTGGCGTTAGGAACGTCCACCCCGACTTCTATAACGGTTGTAGCAACCAGCAAGTGGATAGCGCCTCGTTTGAATCCATCCATGATTTCCTGTTTCTGCGCTGCTTTCATACGCCCGTGTATCATGCCGACTTTTAGATTTTGCAGCTTGCTTTGCAGAGACCGCTTGGTGGCCTCGGCAGCTTGTGCCTGAAGCTGCTCGGACTCTTCGATCAGAGTGCATACCCAGTAGGCCTGTTGCCCCGAGTTACAGGCCTCAAGAATGCGATCGGTAACCTCCGCGCGTCGTGAGTTCGATATTAATGCCGTGTTTACCGGTGTGCGCCCCGGCGGAAGTTCGTTAATTACTGAGCACTCCAGGTCTGCATAAGCGCTCATAGCTAGGGTCCGCGGTATCGGAGTGGCGGTCATGACCAGCTGATGTGGGCTAAGGTTGTCTGCTCCGCCTTTATCTCTCAGGGACAAACGCTGATGGACACCAAAGCGATGCTGTTCATCTACAATAATCAGGCCAAGAGACTTGTAATGGACTTGATCCTGAAACAATGCATGCGTGCCAACCAATAGCTGACACTCGCCGCTCAACAGCTGTTGAAGAACCTGCTTTCTTTCCGCTGCCCTAGTCTTGCCGCTGAGCCAGCCTACTTTGATTCCCAATGGTTCAAACCAGGCGCGAAAATTAGCACAGTGCTGTTCAGCCAGAATTTCTGTAGGTGCCATTAGAGCGACTTGAAAGCCACTGGCGATGCTTCTGAGAGAGCTCAGTGCTGCTACGAGCGTTTTGCCGGATCCAACGTCCCCCTGCAGAAGTCGAAGCATTGGCGTAGAGGTCATGAGGTCAGCTCCGATTTCTGCAGATACCTGACGTTGCGAAGCGGTGAGCTTAAAAGCTAACTCCCCTTCGAATCGTTTGATCAGCTTGCCGCCCTCCGTCAGAGCAGGCGCGCGGCGCTGAGCGTAGTTGGCTTTGAACCGGCGCATGCAGAGCCGATGAGCAAGCAGCTCCTCAAAAGCAAGACGCTTCGCACCGGGGTTGGCATCGGCATCCATCCATTCCAAAGGTGAATCAAGCGGCGGGCGATGAATTAGCTTGATGGATTCGGTAAGCCCAAAGAGCTTAAATTGCTTGATTACTTCATCGGGCAGACAATCTTTCACGTTTTCGGCCTGATCGAGCAAGTTCAGCGCCTGATTAATCAAACTCCGCATTCGTCCCTGTTGAAGGCCTTCCGTAGTCGGATAAATAGCAGTGAACGTGTCCGAGACCGGCTCCTCGTGACCGGTCTTCAGAATGCTATATTCGGGATGGTATATCTCAAGCCCTGAACGACCGCGGCGCACTTCGCCGTAGCAACGGATACGGGACCCCTCTGCCAGTGCGTTTTTTTGGGCGGAGCTGAAGTGAAAGAAACGCAGATGTATTATTCCGGTTGAATCAACCACCACGCATTGCAAGCTGCGACGCCGCCCAAACTGGACAGAAGCGGATCCGATTTTGCCTTCGAGTTGTACAAACTCGCCAAGCCTCGCCTGTCGGATTGCGGTGATGCGGGTGCGGTCTTCATACCTTAGGGGCAGATGGAACAACAGATCTTCGATGCTTGAGATGCCGAGTTGTCTGAACTTTCGCTCCATGGCAGGACCCACGCCTTTTAAGCGGGTCAGAGGCAGAGATTCCAGTGATTGCTTTGTCATTGCTGTTTTCGGTGATTCGCAAATCGGCGTCTGCTCAAGCCACGAGCCCTAACCTAGGGTGTGTGATTGTGACAGGATGGTTAAAGCGCCAGAATTGCCTCCACCTCAACCAGCGCGTTTTTCGGGAGCGCTGAAACCTCAATGGTGGCTCGGGCCGGGAATGGTAGTGAGAAGTATTTGGACATGATTTCATTTACCACAGCGAAATCGTCCAGGCTGATGAGAAAAATAGTGAGTTTGACTGCGTCATCTAGAGAGCTCCCAGCGGCTTCCGCTACCGCGGACAAATTAAGGAACACCTGATGGGCCTGTTCGCCGACATCGTCAGAGACTATTTTCATCGTAATCGGATCGAGCGGAATTTGTCCTGAGCAGAACAGCAAGGAACCGGTTCTGATCGCCTGTGAGTATGGCCCAATTGCGTCAGGCGCGTTTACCGTATTAATTTCCTGTTTGTCGCTCATTTATGGCTCAACGCTCCAATCGGGTTTTTGATGGCTTTGCGCACCTTTCGGCTTTTTACTCGACTCACGCTGGAGACGGCCAAGAGCGCGCGAACACGCTTCATTACACTAGCTAAATGCACTCGTGTTTTTACATTAATGGAAAGGTTTACGATGCTAAATCTGGCGTCCCGTTCTACCGTGCTGATTTTTTCAATATTGGCTTCTGCTCCGGTGATCGTAGTCGCTAGTGTTGCAATTATGCCACGCTGGTTTTCTAGCTCCACGCGCAATTCGACAGAAAATTCCCCTTCAACTTTTGGGTCCCAACTGACTTCAAGGCATTTTTCTTGATTGTCCCTGACATCAGCGATGTTGTTGCAGTCATCGGTGTGTATCACCATGCCTCGCCCGGAACTAATGTGGCCGACAATCGGGTCACCTGGTATTGGATGACAGCATTTGGCGAAATGCATGACCATCCCTTCGGATCCACGAATCGCCAACGAATCTGTTTCCCTCCTGGTACGATCCGCCTCCTGTTGAACCCTGGCAGTGTTGGCGGTTAGACGCTGCGCGATCATATAAGACATTCGATTTCCAAGGCCAATGTCCTCTAACAGCTCATCCATGGATTGCAGGTTCGTTTGCAATAGGACGGCTTTGATATTTCTTTGCTGCACTTCATCCAACTGTGAGCCGAACGAGGCTAAGGCTTTGTTTAGCAAGCGGCGGCCCAGCGCAACTGATTCTGAGTGTTTTTGATTCTTGAGGTAGTGTCTAATATTGCTCCGAGCTTTGCCGGTTTTGACAAAGCTGAGCCATGCTGGATTCGGCTGTGTACCCGGAGCGGTAATTACCTCAACGGTCTGGCCGCTTTGCAGCGGTTCGCTCAGAGGCGCAAGGCGACGGCTGATGCGACAGGCCACGCAGGCGTTACCAACGTCTGTATGCACGGCATAGGCAAAATCTACGGCTGTAGAGCCTGCCGGCAGTTCCAAGATGCTGCCTTTGGGCGTGAAAACATAAATCTCGTCGGGAAAGAGGTCGATTTTGACGTGCTCGATAAATTCCAGCGAGTTCCCAGCATGCTTCTGCATCTCCAGTAATCCGCTTACCCATTCCCGAGCTCTGAGATGCGCATTAGTCGGCAGGTCGTCGCTGGATTTGTAAAGCCAATGTGAAGCAATGCCGTTGTTAGCCATAGCCTCCATTTCTTCGGTACGTATCTGAATTTCAATAGGCACACCATGCATGCTGAACAACGTGGTATGTAAGGATTGATATCCGTTGGCCTTCGGGATGGCGATATAGTCCTTGAAGCGGCCGGGAACGGGTTTATACAGATTATGAACGGCTCCCAGCACGCGATAGCATGTGTCCACCGAGTCAACAATTAGGCGGAAGGCATAGACATCCATGATGTCAGAGAAAGATTTGCGCTTGATTCGCATCTTTTCGTAGATGCTGTAGAGATGCTTTTCCCTGCCAATAGTCCGGCCAGGCAGATTTTCACGGTCTAGACACGCTTCTAGTGATGTCTGAATTTGCGATACGATTTCCTTACGGTTGCCACGCACTTGCCTGACCGCAGCTTCAATTCGCCGCGATCTCATAGGATAGAGAGCAGCGAAACCAAGGTCCTCGAATTCGATTCTTACGCTGTTCATCCCCAGGCGGTTGGCGATGGGTGCATAGATGTCCAGGGTCTCACGGGCAATGCGCCGACGCTTGTCTGGCGTCAACACTTCCAGTGTACGCATGTTGTGGAGACGGTCAGCAAGTTTAACCAGAATCACACGCAGGTCTTTGGCCATCGCCATAGCCATTTTCTGAAAGTTCTCGGCCTGAGCTTCCGCGCGGCTGCTGAAGGTTATTTTATTGAGTTTACTGACACCGTCGACCAGATCGGCCACGGTGTTACCGAATTGGCTCTTTATCGCAGTTTTGGTGATACCGGTGTCTTCGATTACGTCATGAAGCATGGCAGCCATAAGCGACTGATGGTCCATATGCATCTCGACAAGGATGCTGGCGACCGCTAGCGGGTGGGTCACATAGGGCTCACCGCTGCGCCTGAACTGCCCTTCATGCGCTTGTTCAGCGTAGAAGTACGCTCTTCGAACGCTGTTGACTTGATCGACTTGAAGATAGCTGGAAAGATCGCCAGCAAGAGAGTCGATGCTTTCAGAAACCTGGGCTTGTATATCTCCACTCCTGCAGTAACTGGGGATTAAATCTCGGTGGTAGGTGAGTCTTCTTGTTGTTCGGCCACAGCTTCAGCCATTTCCTCTTCGACCTCCTCCCTTTCAACGCTTGGTCTTTCGACCAAGATTTCGTTCGTGACATATCCGTCGGCGATTTCGCGCAGCGCCACAACGGTGGGCTTGTCATTGTCTACTGAGACCATAGGATCTTTGCCTTCGATCTGAATCTGACGAGCTCGCTTGCTTGATACCATGACGAGTTCAAAACGATTGTCAACCTTGTCTAAACAATCTTCTACAGTAATTCGTGCCATTCCTAATCACCTACGGTTTGAAGTTTTGGGAGCACCATTGCAAAATTCGGGCGCTGTCATTTTGCGGGAGCGAAATTCTACTGAATTTCACGTAAAAATGCATACATTTCGAGTGATCTCCTAGCCTTCCGTTAAGCGTGCCAGCAGCGGCCCGAGTCTCGCCTGTTGGGCCTCTACACTAAGGCTCCTTACTTTAATGATGGCACGTATTTCCTCTAGAGCGGTCGCAAAATCCTCATTGACAACAAGAAATTCTGCATCAGTAATGTGTTTCAGTACTGTTCGAGCTTCTTCCATGCGCCTAGCGATAATAGCTTCGTCGTCTTGAGCGCGCTTGCGCAACCTGTGCGAGAGCGACTCTAGCGATGGTGGTATGATGAATATGTAGCAACTTTGCGGAAACAGTGCCTTGACTTGTGCAGCGCCTTGCCAGTCGATTTCCAAAATCACGTTCAGGCTTTTATCGAGCTGCTCATTGACCCATTTTTTTGATGTGCCATAGTAATGGCCGTAAACTTCAGCGCTCTCCAGAAAGTCGCCATCATCCAGCATGCTGAGAAAGCGTGCCTTCTCAACAAAGTGATAGTTGATGCCGTCTAGCTCTTTCGGTCGTTTCGGCCGCGTCGTATGGGAAACGGAAACGCAGAGTCGATTGTTTTCGCTGACTAACGCGTCGACAAGCGAGGTCTTGCCTGCGCCTGATGGCGCAGAGACGATGAATAGCTCTCCCCTTGCCTTTGGCTTATTCAACGTTCTGTATCTGCTCGCGCATTTGCTCGATGAGGACTTTCATCGCTACAGCGCTGCGAGTCGTCTCGACTACAATAGATTTTGATGACAAAGTGTTGGCCTCGCGATTCAGCTCTTGCATCAGGAAATCTAGGCGTCGCCCTTTTTGTTCATCGGTTTTAAGCACACGCTCGACCTCGCTGAGGTGCGCATCTAGGCGGTCCAGTTCCTCATCTACGTCTGCTTTTTGCGCCAAGAGAGCCACTTCTTGTTCCAGGCGGATGGGCTCCAACTCAGCCTTCAGGTTTTCTAGTTTTTGATGTAATGATTGTTGCTGAGCGGCAAGGATGTCGGGCATTTTGTTTCGCATCTCGGCCACCAGCTCTCTGATCAGCGTTATACGTTGCCCCAGCAAGCTTGCGAGTTCGCGCCCCTCACGCTCACGCGTTGCGACTAGGTCGGCTAATGCCAACTGAAAAAGGCTCAGCGCGTTAGCTTCGAGGGTTTTATTATCAAGCATTTGCTCGCTAATGACACCAGGCCATCGCAGGATTTCCATGCTGCTTGGCGAGCGTCTTTCACCCAAGGTTTTCTGCACTCGAGCGCTTGCCTCGAGCAGCTTTTGAACAAGCTCTTCATTTATGGTGATTGAACTGCCGGGAATTTCTTGCGCGGTGTATCGCAAATGGCATTCAACCTTGCCTCGCGCAACGGATTTGCGCACCATTTCCCGGATCTGGTTCTCTAGACCGCGGAAGATATCCGGCAATCTGATACTTGTTTCGAGATATCGATGATTGACTGAACGGATTTCCCAGGTGAGGGACCCCCACTCTTGCTCGGATTGCTGCCGGGTAAAGGCGGTCATGCTTGATGTCATATTTGCGACTCTAAACTGTGTTAAAGCTATTCTATCTCAACTCAAAACTGGGCGCAGTTTTAGCCGATCATGGCCTTGCATGTTGAATTCCCGCATAATCTCTTTCCTGAAATTTTCGATCTAATGGCAAGTCATATGGCGCACTTCAGTCGACCTAGTCACCGTAATCACGATCAGCTTCGTGAGATTAAAATAACTCGACACTTTACCAAACATGCGGAGGGCTCAGTGCTGGTTGAGTTCGGCGACACTAAAGTTCTGTGTACTGCCTCAGTTGAAGCGTCTGTGCCCAGGTTTCTAAAGGGTACGGGCCGGGGTTGGGTTACTGCAGAATATGGAATGCTGCCGAGATCCACTGGCAGTCGGATGGATCGCGAGGCCGCGAGGGGTAAACTTTCTGGCAGGACCCAAGAGATTCAGCGCCTAATCGGTCGATCTTTGCGCGCCGCGGTGGACCTGACGGCGCTCAATGAAAACACCATCAAGGTCGATTGCGATGTTATTCAGGCTGACGGTGGCACCCGGACAGCATCGATTACCGGTGGCTGCGTTGCTATAGTGGACGCATTGAGCTATATGGTTAAGCAAAAGATGCTGGTCAAATCGGCACTGAAGCAAATGGTGGCGTCCGTTTCCGTTGGTGTTTTTCAGGGTCAGCCGGTTCTCGATCTCGATTATGCCGAGGATTCAAATGCCGAAACCGACATGAATGTGGTAATGACATCTGCTGGAGGATTCATTGAACTGCAGGGTACCGGTGAAGATGGAGAGTTCACTTATGAGCAACTAAGTTCTATGGTGGCCTTGGCTGAGACAGGGATTAAGCAGTTATTGATCATTCAGCAGGCGAGTTTGGCTTGAGCTGGCGCGTCCCCACCATTATCGAAGAACGATGAGATGAAAAATTTTCAGGTAGAGTTCCTACGTTTCGTAATTAAAAATCACATCCTTCGGTTTGGCGAATTTACGCTAAAGTCTGGGCGTATCAGCCCTTATTTCTTCAATGCGGGACTGTTTAACACTGGCTCTAAGCTTGCGTTCCTGGCTCAGAGCTACGCCTGCGCAATCGCCGATTTTACAGAGGACTATGACGTCTTATTTGGCCCTGCGTACAAAGGGATCCCCTTAGCAGCTGCGACGGCGTTGTCTTTAGCTACCCAACATGGAATCGACAAACCTTATTGTTTTAATCGTAAAGAAGCGAAAGGTCATGGAGAGGGAGGTTCTCTTGTGGGTTCGCCGCTTACCGGCCGAGTTCTTATGATTGATGATGTAATAACGGCGGGAACAGCCACTCGCGAGGCAGTTGAAATCATCCAGTCTGCGGGCGCCAAACTCGCCAGCATCGTGGTTGCGATGGACCGGCAGGAAAGAGGCCTCGGCGAAATGTCGTCAATTCAGGAGATAGAGGAAACCTATGATGTTGAGGTCGCTCACATAATAAGCTTACAAAACATAATTGACTTCTTAAAGAACGCAGAAGACGAGACCCTCGTGATGCATCTGTCTGCAGTGGAACGCTACCGAAGCAAATATGGTGCTTAACCAACGGAAGCAGCGATAGGATTTGTTTCTGTGGAATAAGGCGTCAGCAGATGGCTACTTAAAAACTTCCACTGGAGCTCCCAGTTTTCTAGTGGAGACTCTTGAAATTCGCTCCTAACAAACTGTACTAGGCGGCCTTCACAGCTGGCTAACAGCAGATTGGCCAGAGCGGCTGCTGAAATACTGGGTTTTAAACCCTCACGAATTTGTGATTCTCGCAGCACCTGTTTTAGTTGTGCTTCGAGACGGCTGAAAAACTGCGCGATTCGCTCTCGCAGTCTTTCGGTTTCTCCAGCGAGCGCGTCACCGGTCAGGAGGCGCGTCATGCCAGGGTTTTTGGCAGAGAAGGTAAGCAGTAGCGTCAGTATTTTCTGACAACGCAACTCCGCATTGGGTTCTTCTTTCAGGATTTTAGAAATTCGCTGAAACAGAGTGTTCTCGATAAATTTGATGAGTCCTTCAAACATGCGCGCCTTGCTTGGAAAATGCCTATAAAGCGCCGCTTCGGACACTCCTACTTCTCTAGCGAGGGCCGCGGTAGTTATTCGCTCACCTGGAGCCGTTTCGAGCATTCTCGCTAGTGCCTGAAGGATTTGATCTTTGCGCGAGACTTTAGTGGCCTTGCTGGTGTTTGTCATAGGTTCTGGATATCTTCAAAAGTTACTGGTTGCCTGAAGCTGATTTCTGCTTGCTTCGTCTCGACTGTGTAATCAAGGTGCAGACACTTCCATCGGTGTATAGCTTCAAGATCAAAGCGTGCTCGACACGACCACCAGCAATGTGTCCGCTGGCGACAAGGTCTTTGGTGGACTGAAGAGCACACCCTACTTCCGGCAGTATCCTGCTTCATAGAGTTTATCGGCAATTAACCTTTCAACTTGCCTCACGCTA
>DORE01000024.1 GCA_003514305.1 Gammaproteobacteria bacterium
GGTGCTTTGGGACAGCAATGAATTTCCCCAAGCTGCCAGCCTTGACCTTGTAGTCAATGATCGGCCGATTTGGCTCACTCGAGTCGATGGTCACGCAGCGTGGGCAAATTCGCTCGCTATGGAGCTGGCCGGCATCAATGATGGAATGGAAGACCCTGTTGGCGGGCAGATTATCCGCGATGAAAACGGCAAGGCAACCGGTGTATTTGTCGATACCGCCATGGTCTACGTTCGCGAGCAAATCCCGAGCATGTCTTTTGAAGAGGAGAAAATCGCCCTTACCACTGCCCTGAATTCACTGGCGACTTATGGAATCACCAGTGTTCATGATGCAGGAATCGGCAGTAGCACACTCGCAGCATATAAAGAGTTGGTCAGCGAAGCGCCGTTGCCAATTCGCGTGTACGCGATGATTGCGGCCTCCGACCCTCTCTACCAGGACCGCTTGGCAGAAGGTTTCTTTCACAGTGAAGACATGACATTCGCAGTTGAGAGCGTCAAAGTCGTCGCGGATGGAGCCCTCGGTTCCCGCGGCGCCGCTTTGATTGAAGATTATTATGATTCGCCAGGCTATCGCGGTTTATTACGTTATAACGACGAGCGCTTGGAGTACTTAATTCGCGCCGCAATGAATGCGGACTTTCAGGTGGCTACTCACGCCATTGGTGATGATGCCAATATGCGAGTACTGGACAACTATGAAAGAATGATTGGTGAGACTGATTCCAAAAACCGGCGACATCGAATCGAACACGCTCAAATTTTGCGCTATGAAGACATTCTTCGATTCGCTGAGCTTGATGTGATACCGTCTATGCAAGCGACTCACGCCACTTCCGACAAAAACATGGCAGAAGACCGACTCGGCCCCGTGCGAATTCAGGGTGCTTATGCTTGGCGCAAACTCCTTGATTCTGGGGCGCGCATTGCCAATGGCTCTGATTTTCCAGTTGAGCACCCAAACCCCTTTTATGGCCTACATGCCTCTGTCACACGACAGGACCAGCAAAGCAGCCCACCCGGTGGCTGGTACGCCGAGGAGAGCATGACGCTCGAAGAGGCTCTGGCGAGTTTTACGATTGATGCTGCCTACGCGGGGCACCAAGAAGCACATCTCGGTACCCTTGAACCAGGCAAAAAAGCCGATTTCATTGTGCTCGACCGAGATATCTTTACCCAGTCCCCCACTCAGCTGTGGCAAACTCAGGTTCAAGAGACCTGGGTAGATGGTGTGAGAGTCTCTGCACAAAACTAACGAAAACATTACAGTCGGAGGCAGTTATGCCGGTAAAAAAGTTCATTGCGAACATACTTCTCAGTGTTGCTCTTTTTGGCTGCGGACAGAATGACCGCGACCCGACAGAAAACGTAGCACAGGCTATCACTCCTGCGTCCTTGTTTTCCGACGAAGAGATTGCGCGCTGGGAAGGCATCACCGACAAGGTCACCATACTCAGGGACACTTGGGGTATCGCTCATATCTATGGCGTCAGCGACGCCGATACTGTCTTTGGCACGCTCTACGCTCAAGCCGAAGATGACTTCTATCGGCTGGAGACAAACTATATCAACGCCATGGGTCGGCTGGCCGAAGCAGAAGGAGAAACACAGCTTTACCGGGATCTACGCATGAAGCTGTTTATCGATCCAATTGAGATGCAGGCACAATTTGAAAGCAGCCCTGCATGGCTAAAAGCGCTGATGGTCGCATTCGCCGATGGTCTGAACTATTACCTGTACACGCATCCTGATGTCGAACCCCGAGTGATCAAAAAATTCGAGCCCTGGATGGCACTTACATTCTCGGAAGGAAGCATTGGTGGCGATATCGAGCGGGTAAATATCAGCCAACTGAAAGATTTCTATGATCCGACATCCATGGTCGCCGTGGCAAAAGACTCTTTTGACGAAGAGCCAAGAGGGTCGAATGGCTTTTCGATTGCACCTAAAAATACGGTAAACGGGAACGCGCTGTTTCTAATCAACCCTCACACCTCATTTTTCTTTCGTTCAGAATTGCATATGGTAAGCGAGGAAGGATTGAATGCCTACGGCGCAGTTACCTGGGGTCAATTTTTCATTTACCAGGGTTTTAATGAGAATACCGGATGGATGCACACTTCCAGCAGAGCCGATGCGATCGATGAATACCTCGAGACCATCGTCCAGCAGGATGACGGCTACTACTATCAGTACGGAGATGAGCTGCGGCGCCTCGAGGAGAAGCTTATAAGCCTTCCCTTTCGTGACGGGGATGCCATATCGGAAATCGAAGTCACTGCCTATTACTCCCATCACGGGCCGATCATTCGGGAAGATGATGGGAAATGGGTATCCATCAGCCTGATGCAGGAGCCTGTTAAAGCTCTGTCTCAATCCTATGGAAGAACGAAATCCGACAACTATGAAGATTTTGCCGCTACCATGGAGTTGCGCACCAATTCTTCCAACAACACAGTGTATGCAGACAGTGATGGGAACATCGCCTACTGGCATGGCAATTTCATTCCCAAAAGAGACCCCACCTTCGATTGGAACAGTCCGCTTGATGGCAGTAATCCGGCAACCGACTGGGGGGCTCTTCACGCCGTCAGTGAAATGATCACTGTATTCAATCCGGACAGTGGCTGGATTCAAAACACAAACAACACTCCGTTCAACGCCGCGGGTCCCAGCAGCAGTCCGGAACCTGCTGATTACCCCGCATACATGGCGAATTATCCGGAGAATCCGCGAGGTGTCCATGCCGTGAGGGTCCTGCAGGGCAAGGATGACTTTACGCTCGATTCATTAATCGAGGCAGCTTATGACCCCGCTTTGCCGTATTTTGATGATCTGATTCCAAGACTCCTGCGCATCGTCGATGAAGACGGAAACGCCGCCCAATCGCAGAGCCCAGTCACCGGGGAGGTTATCGACTATATTGATTTGCTCAGAGGCTGGGACAGGAATTTTGGCGTAGATTCGGCTGAGACTTCACTGGCCGTTTATTGGGCTGAAGCGCTAATGGAAATGGTCCGGGTGGATGCAGCGGCGAAGGACATCAATATTTATGACTATATGGTCAATAATGCGACGACGACTCAGCTTCTTGGCGCACTGAGCCAGGCGGTCGAGACACTCTCTCAGGATTTTGGTTCGTGGCAGGTCCGATGGGGCGATATTAATCGCTATCAACGCATCACCGGCGATCTCGTGCAGAATTTTGACGACAATGCGCCAAGCGTTCCGGTCGGTTTCGCCTCAGGTAGATGGGGAGCACTGGCTTCATTCGGCGCGCGCACCTATCCGGGCACCCGGCGAATGTATGGCACCAGTGGCAACAGTTTTGTCGCGGCCGTAGAGTTTGGCCAGCCTTTACGAGCCAAAGCCATCACGGTTGGCGGCTTGCAGAGCGACCCCGAATCTCCTCATTTCGACGATCAGGCAGAAATGTATGCGAATGGCGAGTTCCGCGATGTCTTGTTCTATCGCGACGACATCGAAGCCAATCTTGAGCGGGAATACCGCCCCGGGAATTAAGGGCCTCCACCTAGAGCTTCAGTAGATTCATGAGTATTGACAGAACATATCAGCCCGGCCGGCATTTTCTGCAAATCCCAGGGCCCTCCAATGTTCCGGAAAGTGTGCTCAGAGCCATGGCTCAGCCGGTCATTGATCATCGTGGTCCTGATTTTCCGGCGCTGACCTTCAGATTACTTGAAAAGCTTGCGCCCGTATTCAACACTGAAGATTCTATTTTTATCTATCCTGCATCCGGTACCGGGGGATGGGAATGCGCCCTGCTTAATTGCCTGTCTCCCGGAGACAAAGTACTTGCCTTTGAAACCGGACACTTTGCCACCCTTTGGAAAGAGGTCGCCGAAAAGCTGGGACTACATATCTTATGGATACCCGGAGACTGGCGCCATGGGGTTGACCCGTCAGTCGTGGAAGAAAAGCTGTCAGAGGATAGCAAGCATGAAATACGGGCACTTCTGGCCGTCCACACGGAAACGTCAACCGGTGTCACTAGTCGAATCAGCGATATCAGGCACGCGATAGACAAAGTAAGGCATCCTGCTTTACTCATGGTAGACGCCGTCTCATCTCTCGCTTGCACAGAGTTCCTGCATGATGACTGGGGTGTGGATGTAACGGTCAGCGCATCACAAAAAGGGCTCATGCTGCCCCCGGGATTGAGCTTTAATGCAGTCAGCGAGCAAGCGCTAGCGCGCTCCAGAGCGAATCAGAGCCGCCATTCTTACTGGCAGTGGGAAGCCATGGAGATCAACAATGCCAAGGGTTATTTTCCCTATACACCCAGCACCAATCTTCTATACGGCCTGGATGAAGCATTAAATTTGTTGCTTGCTGAGGGGCTCGACAAGGTGTTTGCACGTCACTCACGTTTGGCCACCGCCACCCGAGCGGCAGTCAATGCCTGGGGTCTGGAAAATGTCTGTATGAATTCAGATGAATATTGCAATTCGACAACAGCAGTCTTCGTGCCCGAAGGCTTCGATTCAGATGAGTTAAGAAAAGTCATACGAGAGCGGTTCAACATGTCGCTGGGAACCGGTCTGGGCAAGCTGAAAAACAGGATCTTCCGCATTGGCCATATTGGCGACTTCAATGAACTGATGCTCATGGGCGCGCTGAGTGGTGTAGAAATGGGGCTGAGAATTGCAGATTTTCCCCATAAAGCAGGAGGCGTTGAGAGCGCCATGGCTGCGCTCAGCAAAAACTAGATATTTCTTAATAATACTAATAAAAATCACTGGAGATCGTCATGGATTCTGCCTCCGCGGTCAATACCAGCGCCGCCATCTCATTGTTGGGCTTCGGTGCGATCATCTTTCTGCTGTTGTTTCTAATCGCCAGATGGAGGTGGCACGTTTTCTTCGCTCTTCTCATCCCGATACTCCTTTTCGGCATCTTACCAGGAATCCAGCAGAACAACTTTATTGACGCGTTTGAAAGCGGTTTTGGTAACACCTTGGGCTCGATTGGTGTCGTGATAGTGCTCGGTTCAATCATTGCTGAAGCCCTTAAACACACAGGTGCAATTCAGGTCATCACTCGTTCGATGGTTAATCTGGTCGGCACCCAGAGGATGCCGCTGGCCCTCACTCTCACTGGGTTTGTTATCGGCATCGCAATTTTCTCCGATGTGGCCTATGTAATTCTGAATCCGCTCGTTCACTCGGCAGCCAAAACTATGGGGGTAAGTATTGCGTTAATGTCCACCGGATTGGTTGGCGCCCTGCAATTAACCCATGCAATCGTGCCACCGACTCCTGGGCCACTTGCTGCTGCGGCGCTGGTCGGCGCTGACATTGGAAAGACCATAATCTTCGGCAGCATCGCATGTCTGCTTGGCTCTCTTGCTTGCTGGGCCTGGGGGACACTGTTTGCCGGTCCGCGTGTCAGCACACCACCGAGCGATGAATTTGAAGGCATCACAGTGAATGATCTTGACCAAAATGGCCCGCAAGAGTTGCCGAGCACATTGAGCTCCTACTTACCAATAGCTGTTCCCATCCTTTTGATAGGCGCTCAGAGCGTCGTGACGCTGACACTGGCGGAGGGACATATATTGCGTGTGGTATTCCTGTATCTAGGATGGCCAGTTATGGCCCTGTCCTTGGGAGCATGGTTGGCATTTCGTAATATTAAGAACCCGAAAGATCGAGAGAATGCCAAAGATGCCTGGGTAGAAGCTGCCCTTAAAACCTCTGCCATGATTCTCGTGGTAACGGGCCTTGGAGGGTCGCTCAGTGCGATTCTGAGAGGGACGCCAGCGGTAGACTTTATCGCCGCATTCTTCAGTGACTCCGCGCTGCCAGCAATTTTATTGCCTTTCGTCATTGGTATCATTGGAAATATGATTACCGGTTCAACAACCGTAGGGGTCATCACCGCTGCATCGCTGGTCTCTCCAATGCTCTGCAATCTCGCCCTCTCACCGGAAGCAGCCATGCTCGCGGGAGCGAGTGGTTCTGTGATCATCAAGTACATGAACAGCAGCTATTTTTGGGTCTGTACGTCTCTTTCGAAACTTAGTGTGACTGACGCAGTGTTCAGCTATGGCGGAGCAACTTTTGTAGGAGGCATAGTCTCCTTCATCACGGTGTGCTCAATGTGGAGACTCGGGCTAATCTAGCGGTTAGGAACGAGATCGAGGCGTCGTTGCTGGACCTGCCCCGGCTGAGGGCATCAAACAAGAGTTCGCCGCGAAGGTTTTTTCGTAAACGATGCTGTAGAGTACTTAGCGAATCATTGATCAAAGCTGTTTCACGGGATATCGATCGCTGACTTAAGTGAATTTTTTGTCGACTCTATTCAAGGCGCGAGCAAAGTATTCTCGATGCGTCTATAGCCTTTGCCAGGTGAGGGTAGCAGTCGTGCGGCCTTCATTGTTCTTTAACGAGAGTCTCAAAAGGTCCCCTTCAAATTCATAAAAGCGGACGTTATCTCCCCCAACCCAACTGGGCATCAGGGGCGAGCCTTCCACATGGTGGGTCACAATTTTCCTTTCGTCGTCTATCGTGACCTTGCCCCAATAGGCAAAACCTCCGGTCAGAGTGCTACCAACCTCGCGTTCACGCTCTGGCAGGCCGCTTGGCATCCCTAAACCTGTCATATTTCCCGCCCCGTCGTAACTGAGTCTGCCAACATATTCCATATCGACTGCCGGCCCGGCTTCGGGAAATATTACATAACTGACTAGTGCGTAGTCACCGACAAAACGCTCAGCATCTGTTTGGGTCTGACCTGCAGCAGTCGTAGGCAATGCAGAAATAAAAAAGATCAAAACACTATTACATGCAGGGGAGAACCAACTGAACATCGCGACTGCTTTCATGTTCCCTCCAGCTCAGTAGCCCACCGCCCCACCATCTCCGCGCCGTGAATCAGCGGCGCCCAGGAACAAGCCTTGGTCACGATCATAGTAGACACCCATCGCAGCCCCTTGAGAGCTGCGCTCTCTGATCTGGTGTCCACGATTTTGATAGCTCATTAAGGTGTCGGCAGAAAACGCGTTGGATTCGACACTGGTGACGTCGGGCAGCCACTGATGATGAATTCTTCCTGCCTCAATGGCCTCTGCAATATTAAATCCATGGTCAATCACATTAAGAATTACCTGCATCGTGGTGTTAATAATGGTCTTGCCTCCTGGACTACCGACTGCAAATAGTGGCTTGCCGTCGCGTGCAACGATAGTCGGCGTCATACTCGATAGAGGCCGCTTTTCGGCAGCGACCAGATTCGGCGCTGTTCCAATCTGACCGCGCAGATTGGTCACCCCCGGCACCGCGTTGAAATCACCAAGCTCGTTGTTCAGCAGGTATCCCCCACCCGCAACGGTGATCGCGGAACCATAGCCAAATTCCAGTGTATAAGTAAGGCTGACCATGTTGCCATCTTTGTCTACCACTGAAAAATGAGTGGTTTCTTCCGATTCATAGACCTGAGCAAAAAATTCAGGGCTGCTTTCTGATTTTTGAGTCATATCAATAGAGGCACGCAATCCATTCGCGTAGCCTTTATCCAACAAACGATCAAGGGGCATAGACTCGTTGAAGTCCGGATCACCGAGATGCTGCGCTCGATCGGAGTAAGCCCTGCGCATGGACTCTGTCAGGACATGCAAATAATCCGCAGAGTTGTGTCCCATTGTAGCCAGGTCGAAGCCTTCCAAAATGTTAAGCATTTGGACAATCCCTACACCACCGGAACTAGGAGGTGGCATACTGACAATGTCGTGCCCCCGATACTCGCCACGAATCGGCGCTCTTTCTTTGGCCTTGTAAGCGGCAAGATCACTCTCTGTGATCAGCCCGCCAATTTCCGCCATAAAATCAGCAAGCCGCTCCGCATTCTCTCCCCGGTAAAAGCCATCTGCACCATGATCTCTAATCAGTTCCAACGTATGCGCCAAATCGGGTTGCGACCAGATATCGTTCAAGTTGTAGAAAGAGCCATCTGCCTTGAAGAATTTTCGTGCGGAAGACGGATACTGACGCAAGCGACTGGCACTTCTTTCAAATCCCGTTTTAAGGGAGAAGTTGATTGGAATTCCATTGCGAGCGAGTTCCACGGCGGGCTGCACCAAGTCCGACCAGGCCATCGATCCCAAACGCTGATGCGCGAGGAAAAGTCCTGAAACAGTGCCCGGCACACCTACCGCCAGGGGGCCGAAATGATTTGAGTTGTTCGCTACGGTGCCGTCGAGACCGAGGTACATGCGCTCGGTTGCCGCCATTGGCGCTTTCTCGCGGAAATCAAAAGTCGTTGCCGTGCCATCATCTCCGTGATAAACCAGGAAACCACCACCGCCGATGTTTCCAGCTGAGGGCCATGTCACGGCCAACGCGAACGCCGTCGCGACAGCAGCATCCACCGCATTACCGCCTGCCTGAAGCGTCTTGGCTCCCACTTCTGATGCCAGCATGGATGCGCTACTGACCATGCCGTTCTTTGCATAAACGGGAGTACGACCTCCTGCTGCGGAGGACGGATGAATCACTGATACGCTGCAAATCAATATGAAGGCAAGCGAACCGACCGAAATCTTTCGAAGTGTCCTTGTAGCCAAAATGAACATACGCATAATTAACTCAATTAAATCAACATTTTATAGATATAATACTTTGTCGGAAAACTGCGACATGCTAGTGTAAGTCAGTGATCCGACTTGATCAAACTCATCATTGTCAAAGCACTCAGCGTAATGCTAAATTTCCGACGCTCGATCCGACGACTTGCTTACGCTCTGCCTCTTTTCATCTCAAAACTCCAGATGGCACCAATAAAGGTGTCAACTAGCACTAAAAAGAAAAAGCCGAAATGACAGATACAGAAATCATTACAGAACCTCTCGTCTTCCAACCCAAGCCGACTGAGCAAATGCTGCAAACTGCCAGCAAGTTTTATGAAAAAATCCGGGCGCGAAGGACCGTAAGGGAATTTTCAGAAAAATCGGTTCCGCGAGAGGTTATAGAAAACTGCCTGCGCGCCGCGGGTACAGCACCCAGCGGAGCCAATCGGCAACCATGGCATTTTTCGGTAGCCAGTGATCCTGATCTTAAGCGTAAAATTCGGTTGGGGGCCGAAGAAGAAGAGAGAGAGTTTTATACATCAAGGGCTCCACAGGATTGGCTTGATGCTCTGGGCCCTCTTGGGACTGACGCAAACAAGCCCTTCCTCGAGATTGCTCCCTATTTAATCATCATCTTCGGGAAGAAGTTCAGCAAAGACCAAAATGGCAGCAAACTGAAAAACTACTATGTCAGCGAATCCGTGGGGATTGCGACCGGCATACTAATAACAGCGCTGCACACCGCTGGGCTGGCTACTTTGACTCACACACCCGCGCCCATGAAATTCCTGAACGAATTGGTCGGCAGACCGCCAACGGAGAAACCCTATATGATTCTCGTTACAGGGTTTCCCGAAGAAGGAGCAACAGTTCCCGCCATTGGTCGTAAACCTTTGGAGGAAATTGCGAGCTTTCTCTGAAGATCGAATAAGCCAACCGCGATTTCGGAGTTGGGCGACAGCGGTTAGTTGACTAAATAATCACTGGACAAAAACCAAGGTCTGATAGCTCGAATTTTTGGAAATTTTGCTACTGCGGTAGGTTGCCGATTGGAGTGCCCTCTTTACGCCATTCACCGTACAAATATTCTTCGGCGAACTCAGCACACTTGAACTCCAGAAGCTGATAATTCTTTGCGACGTGGCGGTACAGAGGAAAGGTGACCTTCCAAGGCTGAGTATAGGTATTCGGGTCTGTCATTGTGGCTTCATACTGAACGTGATTGGGGCCCATAGGCGTCCAGCGCTCTTCAACGACCATCTCCCAGCTGTGGTGATTGCCCGATCGGTCAAACCAGGTATCAGGCATCTGGCCGGTGACCCTAACCACCAGCGTATCCCCATCCCATTCGGCATTCGAATGACCCATCCAAGCATCGACCTGCGATTGGATTTCGGGCTGATCCACGTAAAGTATCCGGTTGGATTCTGCAAATTCATAGGCGATCAGAATCACTTCCGTCGACTGCACAATCTGGAAAGGAAATGGCAGATAGTTAGCTCGAGGAACACCCGGCATGTAACACTTTGTCAGTGGATCTTTATCGATCGCACCGATGCGATTTTCATCTCGCTGGCGACGCGCGGCCTCGGTATAGGGAATTCGGCCGCCCTCAATGATACCCTGGCTACCTGGTATGGCAGATAGCGCACCCATTTGGCCGGGGTGGGGGCCGTAGGCGGCTGCGTGAGGCTCTATGTCATAGTGAGCCTTGGTCATGGCTTGCCAGATTCCACTGAAATCAGGTTTACCTGAAGGCGTTCTCGGGAACCCATCCAACTGAGCGCTGGCGCCCGCAGCAAACAGGCTCAACACCAGTACGCTCAGCATTTTGTTCTTAAAATTTTTCATTGCTAAACCTTTTTTTACTACTGTTATGTAATCAACCTAGCTGTCGTCGCCGCCAGCTCGCTGTTCGGCCATGCGCTCGCCCCGCAGGATATTCACCATACCGTAATTTCCTTCGTGACAGGCGTATTCATAAATCTGTCCAGCTACTTTGGTCATGGGGATAATCGCAGTAATTTTATCTGTGAAGGTAGATGGATCGTCGATCGTGAATGCATAGTCAACGGTCTCATAGGCCGTGCGGGTAAATCGCTCGGTCAACACCATGTCATAGTTGGCTCCGGTGCTATTGAAAGTCTGCCGGTGCCCATTGAAATTTCGAGTTTGCACAACGAGAGAATCCTGTTCCCACCAACCGCGGGAATCGCCAGACCAAAGTCGAATGTCATCATTAAGAGAAGGCGCGTCCATCAAAGGCACAATCCGCGCATCATGAATCATTTCAGTAAAGATCACCACGGTGTCCTGGTTTTGCACAATCTGCATGTTGTTGTTATACAGGCTCGGCACAAAAGGTGGTCCTGAGTTGAACCCCACGATGCAACGTTCGGATAGCCCTCTGTCCTCCGGACCGTCTTTCGCAATCCCGCCTACAACATAACGCACCGGACGAATGCCCGGTATATCTGGCCCGAGGCCGCCAAATGCTCTCGGCGCACCTTCGACAGCTGGAGGCACCCGCCCGTTCTCCGGATAAACGATGTGGGAGGTTCGGACAGTATCGCCAATACCTGCCACTTCAATCCAGAAATCATTATATCCACCAGGATTATCGGTGACAGGTGGTGCATCAGGATCGATCACGCGCTGCGCGGCAGCGGCTTCGGCCGCGGCTGCTGAGCGAGTCTGCCGCTCGACTGCTTCTTGAAGTTGTTCCTCCGTCAGAAACTCCTGCGTACCATAACGAGAGGGTCGCTGCATGGGAGTGTTGGAACTGAAATTCCATACACCCTGGAGATCAGGATGTCCCCATTCCGTTCTGGGGACCTCGTAATCAGTTTGCGCCTGGGCGCCGTGCAATAAAGCAACATTGCAAGTCGCCGCGAGTGCAATTGGTAACAATCGCTTATTGATATTCATGCTTAACCTTTCGATGACTGTCGTCCTAAAAGCGCTAAAGTAGAACTTTGTCCGACAATAATCAATAGGATTAGCCGGAGTTCGCCGCAGCCCGAGGATACTTTACCGCACGCGGTTGAGATCCTCAGCGTTGACCTATTGCCGCGTATATCGCGTTAGCAAGCTGGAAGTGTCCCAGCGCCCACCTCCAGCAGCCTGGACCTCTTCATAAAAGGAGTCCACCATCGCGGCGACGGGCAAATCTGCCCTGTTCTTCTCAGCCTCTGCCAGGGCTATTCCTAAGTCTTTGCGCATCCAGTCTACTGCAAAACCAAAGTCATAATGATCCTGTAGCATCGTCTGATAACGATTTTCCATTTGCCAGGAGCCCGCTGCGCCTTTGGAGATTGTTTCTATTAGCGGCTCCGCCTGAAGGCCTGCCTTCATTGCAAAATTCAGGCCTTCAGCCAACCCCTGCACCACGCCGGCGATGCAAATCTGATTGACCATCTTGGCTAATTGCCCATGGCCCGCAGGGCCCAACAATTTGCTGAATTTGGAATAGCAGGCAAGGATCGGTTTTGCAGAGTCATAGGTAGACTCTTTACCGCCAACCATAACAGTGAGCGTTCCGTTCTCGGCCCCTGCTTGTCCCCCTGAGACCGGAGCATCAAGAAATTGTTTATTCTGTTGCTGAGCAGCTGCCTCCAATTCTTTGGCCAAATCAGCCGAAGCCGTTGTGTGATCTACCAGTATCGCGCCGCGCTCCATCGCGGAGAGAGCACCATCATCACCCAAAACCACCATACGAACATCATCGTCATTTCCTACACAGACCAGCACGACATCAGCATTTTTTGTCGCATCCGCTGGGGTACGCGCCATGTCTCCGCCATATTCAGAACACCATTTCTCAGCTCGAGCCGAATTTCGATTGAAAACACGGACCTCATGGCCAGCGCTTTGCAAGTGACCTGCCATCGGGTATCCCATGACCCCAAGTCCGATAAATGAGACTTTCATGTTTACTCCTTTATGAATCTTAGTAACGGTTAGTAAGAGTTAGCTCAGTGGTTGGAAAGGCTACAACCTCGACAGTTCAGACATCCAGTCCTGCTGTAGCAGCATAATCACCTCTTCCATGCTCTGGAACCTGCCGTCCGGATGCTTGTTTAAACATTTACAAGCAATGTCATTGAGCAGGCTAGGGACTTTATGCTTGGCAACGGCAGTGGCTTCTGGCGGCTGTTGATGCAACACTGAATCTACCACTTCATGTAATTTCTCTCCTCGAGCTGGCTTTTCGCCGCAGATGATTTCATAAAGCACTGCGCCAATGCTGAAGATATCTGTCCGATGGTCAATTGTAGGATCCTGCTTCAACTGCTCCGGAGACATATAGTGAACCGTACCCTGAACCTTCCCATGTCCGGTGAGCGAAATGTCTTCAATAACAGTATCGGTGCTGCTTTCGCTCCCAGCCGAATCAATATCTTTCTTTTGCTTAGAAATAGGATTGCCGCCTAATACACTTTCGTCAGGGTGCCAGACTTTGGCCAGTCCCCAATCCAGAAGTAGCACCTCCCCATAAGGCCCAGCCAAAATATTCTCAGGTTTGATATCTCGGTGAGCCACACCATGCGTGTGAGCATATTGCAAAGCATGCCCGACCTGGATCACCAGCTCCACCAATTGATAGAGGTCATACCGCTCTCGGAAATTCAAAATTTCGCGCAGGGTATACCCATGAACAAGTTTCATCGTGAAGTAGGGATTCCCGCGACCATCTCGACCAAGCTCATAAGTCGGAACGGTATTGGGATGCTGAAGCATGGCAGTCACTCTGGCTTCCCGGACAAGTCGTCTTTGCTCAATTTCATCAGAGGCAAATTCAGGCCTTAGCGTCTTGTAGCAAACAAAGCGAGAAAGATGCAGATCTTTGCATGATTTAATCAGCGATTTTCCCCCTTGAGCGATGGTGCTGAAAAAAGCGTAGCGCGTGCGCGGGTCGATTTTTGTTGGCAAGGGCTTATCTGTTTCCTCAAGAAAAACCGAGTTATAGCTCTTTGGGGGCTCTGGAAAGTTCAGCATATTTTCTGTTGTTTAATTAAAAACACTGACACAAACAAACGACAACCTAGACTCAGAAGAAAAGCAATACATTATCTCCTGCTCCAAAAGTCGCAGCATGGCACACAGCTTCAACAAGTCAATTACTGATGGTAGCAGACAGTTTCAGGTATACTAGGCATCAAGCCAGAAGCTCACGCGATTCGCGGCATTCGTTATGTGTGACAACCAACATGAAAATATTCGAGAAACAGAGTTTCCCGTCCGCTACGCAGAAACTGACGCGATGGGTGTGGTTCACCATGCCAACTACCTGCTCTACTTTGAAGAAGGACGCAGCCAGTATATGAGAGATCTCGGAAGTGATTACGCACTAGTTGAAGCCAGCGGATATCAGCTGCCTGTAACTGAAGCTACGCTGCGTTACATTAGAAGCACCCGCTATGGCGAAAGAGTCCGCATTCGCACCCATATCAGCGAAAATAGAAGCCGCAGCGTCACGTTTCACTATGAGGTAATCGATCCAAAAACCGGCAATATTCTGGTGACCGGATCTACTCACCACGTCTGGACTAATGTAAACGGCAAGGTAACCCGTGTACCAGAAAGCTGGAGAAAATTGTTCGGTTGAACAGTGCCACGCCCGTAATGATCAATAACCCACGCCATTGGATACTCAGACTCTGCCTTGTCTTCGCTATCGCATTAAGTGGTCAGGCTGCGCTTACACAGAGTTTTGCCCCTGTGGATGACAATGTCACTTTCGAGCAGGTGCTTGCATTACCAAGTCAAGAACCAGACGCAACTATTGCTTACGGAAATAATGCTCTGCAATACGGCCTTCTGTGGGCGCCCAAGACTAACGCAGATGCGCCACTGGTTATACTCATACACGGCGGTTGCTGGTTAAACAGTTTCGACGTAAACCACTCACGCCCTCTCGCGACCGCACTAAACCAGGCAGGGTTTGCAGTCTGGTCACTTGAATATCGCCGTTCTGGAGATCCCGGAGGTGGATGGCCCGGCTCCCTTGAAGACATTGAACTTGCGCTTTCTCGGCTAGACCTCCTTTCACGCTACGCAATTGACACGTCACAGATTGCAGTAGCAGGTCACTCCGCAGGAGGCCATCTGGCTCTGATGGCCAGTAGGGAACTGACTCAAGCAAAGGCGGTTATCGGACTCGCAGCTATCGTGGACATTGAGACCTACAGCCGAGGAACTAATAGCTGCCAAATTGCCGGACCTGTTTTTATCGGAGTCCCTCTAGAAGATGCTCCCGAACTGTATGCCCTCGCGAATCCCATAAAGCAAGCACTGAACCCAGCAAGCTTGCTGCTACACGGCAACGATGACAAGATTGTGCCGCTTGATCATTTTCCACAAAACGTGCTGCCCGTCTCAGTCGTTGCTGGCGCCGGACATTTTGACTGGATTCACCCGGGCACACCGGCTTACCACCTGTTTCTGGGAACTCTCAAATCCCGGCTCGCCCAATGACGGAAGAGGAAATCACCAAATTCGATAACGCAGACCCTCTAGCGGCACAACGCCAGCATTTTGAGCTGCCTGCAGACACGATTTATCTGAACGGAAATTCTCTTGGACCACTCAGCACGGCGGCAAAACTTCGTGTGCAGGAAGTGATCGAGTCACAGTGGGGGAATGATCTGATCTCTAGCTGGAACAAACACCGATGGATTGATCTGCCACTGACCGTTGGTAGAAAAATTGCTCCGCTGATCGGCGCAGCATCGAGCCAGGTACTGTGCTGCGATTCTGTTTCGGTGAATTTATTCAAGTTGTTGACAGCCGCGTTGGCTACCCGCCGTAGCGAGCACGCTGTCATTCTCAGCCAACAAGATAATTTCCCCTCTGATTTGTACATCGCCGAAGGGCTGATAAAACTCTTGCGCGAACACGGCATTAGCGCGGAGCTCCAACTGGCCGCG
>DORE01000248.1 GCA_003514305.1 Gammaproteobacteria bacterium
CGATACCATTTTTTCCGTAGTACTTCCCCTGACAGTCACTCAGGCGGACGGCAAGTAAACGAGAGGCGTGAAATGCAATCAGCAAGCGAAGATGCGAGATTGAAAACCAACAGTTCAGTGTGGATTTTGGATGATGATCGGTCCATCCGATGGGTGCTAGAAAAATCCCTCGGTAAGGATGGTCTGGCGACCCAGAGTTTTGAAAGTGGAGGTGAATTGCTCAACCGGCTGAGTCAGGAAACGCCGGGCGCCATCATCAGCGATATCCGGATGCCGGGCATCGATGGGCTCGAACTGCTCACTTCGATTCAGCAAACTCATCCGGAAATTCCAGTCATAATCATGACGGCTCACTCAGATCTTGAAAGTGCGGTAGCTTCTTACAGCCGCGGCGCTTTCGAATACTTACCAAAACCCTTCGACATCGATGAGGCTGTTGCAATGACTCGCCGAGCGCTGGCGCATGCGGAAGACAGAACAGACGAAGCAACAGAAATTATGGAAACCCCTTCAACGGAAATCATCGGTGAAGCGCCCGCCATGCAGGAAGTTTTCCGCGCCATCGGACGACTGTCGAATTCCAATATCTCGGTACTGATTAACGGAGAATCAGGCACTGGTAAGGAGCTGATAGCCCATGCCTTACATCAGCACGGCCCTCGCCGGAAGCAGCTCTTCGTCCCTCTGAACGTTGCCGCCATCCCCAAAGCGCTAATCGAATCTGAATTGTTCGGCCATGAGAAGGGAGCATTCACCGGAGCAACACAACAGCGAACAGGCCGCTTTGAGCAAGCCGACGGCGGCACACTGTTTCTCGATGAAATCGGCGATATGCCGGCGGAAACCCAGACGAGATTACTTCGAGTACTTTCTGACGGCGAGTTCTACCGCGTCGGTGGCCATACCTCGATCAAAGTAAATGTACGCATCATTGCGGCAACTCATCAGAATCTCGAGGAGCTCGTGGAGCAACACCTTTTCCGCGAGGATTTGTTCCATCGCCTTAATGTCATCAGAATTCACATCCCCAAACTTGCGGACAGGAAGGAAGACATTGCCAAGCTTTCTTCGCATTTTCTGGCTAAAGCTGCTGAAGAATTAGACGTGGAACCTAAGATTCTTCGCCCCGAGACTTTACAGTTCCTGGAAAACCTGCCCTGGCCGGGCAATGTGCGACAGCTGGAAAACTTCTGCCGCTGGATCACTGTCATGGCTTCTGGCCGCGAAGTACACCGGTCAGACCTGCCACCTGAGTTTTCCGAGCAGGAGTCACAAAACACCCCTACGGGGAACTGGACACAAAACCTGCAGACATGGGCCGATCAGCAACTCAGTATGGGGAACTCCGATATTCTGAATGAGGCTAAGCCTTTGTTTGAGCGAACGCTAATTGATATCGCACTGAAACATACAGGAGGAAGACGTCGCGACGCGGCCAATCTGCTCGGTTGGGGACGCAACACCCTGACTCGCAAGATCAATGAGCATGGGTCTTACTATAGCAACAGTGTTCGAGATTAGCGGTTGAGAGCCGAAGAGCAGTCGTTTTGGTGTCCGGATCAGTAAACAGAGTCCAAAGCATCTGAGGCAGAGATCGTCAACTGACATGCGGCGTGGCCTTTGAAAGACAATCAGTCGAGATGACCTGTCTCGGCACCTGACGCGCAGGACTGTTGCGGAGATCTCGCCCATAGACCGCGATAGAAGCCAAACTCCAACATGAACCATTGAATTAACGGTATATTATTAAGCACACGTATTTTCATCGGCATCGCTCGAGTAACCATTGCAGTGCCTATAATTAAAGAGGTGATCGAGAGCAAAGGTCGGGGTAGGTAGCCTAGATTAAATTCAATCATGATGTCCCAGCGGGTCCGGCGCTGAAGCTATTAGGGACAGGCCCATATCGTTGATGTCGTCGGCACCCCATTCCTGCTCAAACACCAGCATTTAATTAAACAGGTTCGCAGTAGCCACTGCCTGCGCAACGGATTCAATGCTCACGTTTAGGAGCAGGAGTCAGCAGTAGTTACGAAACGTGGTTCGTCGAAACATGATATTCTGTGCATAAGCGTCGAAAAAGTATTATGTATGGCTGGAGCTCAATTTTGACTCGGAAAGCCGAGACCGTGAAACTCGTTTAGCCGCCATCCTCATCGACGCCAAGAAACCCAGCGCATACGACTCGGAACCAACCCGAATCCTCCTCAGAAGCCAAAATTTGAGCACCATATGTTCCCTAGCCCTTTGTCCAGCCGCGAGTTGCTTAAGTTTTGATCAAGATCGTCCTTTTTGAGCCAGAAATACCACCAAACACGGGGAATATTATCCGTTTAGCTGCAAATACGGGCTCAGAGCTGCATCTGATCAAACCTTTCGGATTCACACTAGAAGACAAAAAAATGCGGCGCGCAGGGCTGGACTACCACGAATATGCCGGCATTTCGATTTATGAAAGCTGGCAGGATTTCCGCAGCAAGCAGCCCAATACGCGCCTGCTCGGAGTGAGTACCAAAGGCAGCCGATTCTATACGGACATTGAGTTTGTAAATGGGGATTTCCTGGTTTTTGGCCCGGAAACCCGCGGGTTGCCAGAGACTATTCGGACAGATATTGGACCAAAAATGATGTTACGAGTCCCAATGTTGCCAGAAAGCCGCAGCCTGAATCTCTCAAATGCTGCGGCCATTCTGGTCTATGAGGCCTGGCGACAGCTGAAATTTCCCGCCGGAGTCTGAGGTTACTGTACGCTCTCTGTTGCCGTCTCGTCGCCAGCAGCCTGTTGCTCAGCCGCCTGCTTCTGCTGCGCATAGAGCGCTTCAAAATTGATAGGCGCAATCATCAGCGGTGGGAAGCTGCCCTTAACCACCAAAGCGTCAAGCGATTCCCGAGAGTACGGAAACAGGATGCTGGGGCACACCGTGGCCAACACCTGCTCGATATCGGTTTCGCTAAACTCCTTTAAAGTGAAAATGCCGGCCTGATGCACCTCGACCACAAACGCAGTCTCCTCCTCCAGCTTAGCTTCTGCCGTCAGCACCAGCACTACTTCATAAACGTCATCAGCAACTTTGGTGTTGCGTGTCTTTATGTCGAAATTGATTTTTGGGTTCCACTGCGTTTGGAAGATCTGCGGACTTTTCGGCGACTCAAAAGAAGTATCCTTGAGGTAAATCCGCTGCAGCGCAAACTGGGGGCCTGCAGGCTGGCCTTCTGCAGCGGCGCCCTCAGAGTTGTTGCTTTCTCCTACCATAATGACTCCTCTCTATCTCATCGCAAGTAAAATTGGCTATCGGTCTCAGCTTTGCACAAGCGGATAGGACTGTGCCTTCCACTCGGTGACGCCACCGGAAAGTTTGCTGACTTCCTTGTGACCAAGCTCTTCTAAGGTTTTAACCGCGTCGCCCCCTTGCTGACCCATCTTACAGACAACCAGCACGGGGCGTTCCTTGAACTTCTTGAGCTCGGGAGCTCGCTGCTTGAGCTTGGCTAAAGGAATGTGGATAGCATCCACAATATGGCCGGCTTCGAACTCTTTCTTATCTCGAATATCCAAAACCACCGCATTTTGTCGATTGATTAACATAACCGCCTTCTGAGGGCCAACCGAGGCCGCTGCCGTGCGCACCTGATAAAAAACGATTGCTGCGGCGCTTGCGACCCACATAGCGGAGAGCACCGGATGGTTACCTATAAATTCGAAAAACTGTTCCACGACGAAGGTCTTAATTTTCTATACGATAATCAATAAGTCAATTTATCTCCGCCGGCGCTAACTTAGACCGTTTTCGAAGAGGCAGAAAGTATACACGGGTAGCTCGGACGAAAGAAGCGGTCCGACGCTCTGCACTCGCCAGAATTCGGGCTTTCGAGGATAATACTCCTTTTAGTCAGCATTCGCTCCTGCTCAGTGTCGGCAGAGCCAGAGGTACGCAAAGCGCCATGAGCAAAAAATTTACCTTCGCTATTCGTCAGCGGTTCAGATGGGCAATTCCTCATTGAATCACGAGAATCTGGGCGCCGTGCAGGGGTTCTATGAAAACCTGACCAGCTTCGACAATTACATCGAGGGCAGGAGGTGGTATGAAAATGGTGCGCTGGTTCAGGCTGAGGAAACCGTTGGTGCCTGTCTTAGCCGAACCTTGACCATCATCGAGGCAGCCGGAGGCCATCTGCCAGTCACCACCGAACATGGCAATGTGAAACAGATTGTGAACCCGAAAGCACGACGGTTCCTGACCTCGCATTCCAGCGGACTCGTGTCGACAGCCTGCACTGACACCAGCAACCTGACCTTCGCCGGCGAGGAACACATGTGTTGTGTGGCACCCACTTTGCGGCACTTTACCTCAATGCCAGTACCTGATAGAACGAACGGAGAAGTGCTAATGTGCTTATCAGAGCAAGCGCAGGCGAGAGCCTGAATGGCATGTGCCACCACTAATCGACGGCGCAAGCTGCTACTTAGCTTCTGCCTTTGTGTTTGCTCTGGCACCGCACTTGCTGCGCAGGATCGCGAGCAAGCCAAGCAGGATTTATCCGAGGTCAATGCAGCTATCGCTGAAATTCGGAACTGGCTGCAAGAATCCTTGACTCGAGAAACCGAGCAGGAAGCCTCGCTCAGAATAACTCAACTGGCGCTGTTAGACGCGCGTCAAGCTCTGGCACAACAGACACAAGCATTGGCTGCTGCCCGAGCCGAGCGCTTGGGCCTGCAGCAACAGTCCCGAGGACTCCTCACGGACAAGCGCGAACAAGAACAGGTGCTCCGTGTCCTACTGAAAAGTGCCTATATCATGAGAAGGGACACTGCTCTAAAAAGATTGCTCAATGCAGAAGGCCTGACCGAGGGCGCGCGGCAACTGATGTACATGCGCTATCTGTCGGAATTTCAGCTTTCGCGAATAAAGGCATTTCAAAGCACTCTATCGGCATTGGAGGATCTAGATGCTCAGGCCAAGAAAAATCTGAGCCTACTGGAAAGGCAGCAAAAAGAGTCAGTCCGGCTTAAGAACGAGCTAGTGCGGGCCCGCGAGGACCAGTCGGCGGCGCTGGCAGCACTCAGAAGCGGCATAGCGAGTCACGGCAACGCCATATCGCAATTGGAAACACAGCAAGCAGAGTTGCAGCAGCTGATCAAAGAGATCGCGCGCGTGCTAGAGGGCGTCAATTCCTTTGACCAGGTCGCGCCCTTAACTGCCAGTCGAGGCTTGCTGCCACCGCCCGTCGATGATCGGGTAGTCTACGAATTCGGCGCTATCTATGGCGGCGGCAGCCTAATCCGCAAGGGGCTGTCTTTCGCACCGAATCCGGGGAAACCGGTCCGAGCTGTGCACGCCGGTCGGGTGGTGTTTGCTGACTGGCTACGCGGGTCCGGTCTGCTGGTTGTGCTCGACCATGGCCAGGGCTATATGAGCCTTTACGGTCACAATGAATCGCTGGCGGTAAGCAGCGGCGATTGGGTGGAGGCCAGTGAGGCACTGGCGCAGTCCGGCACCAACAGCAGCGATCGTGCTACTGGATTGTACTTTGAGTTAAGACACGACGGTGAACCACTGGATCCTGCTGCCTGGCTCCGCTAAGACACTTTGGCCCTCGCGTAGGACTGGAGTCCCGTCCTCGCTTGCTAAGGCAGTTGCCAATGTCGGCATAAACTGAAACTATTGACGAAAACGTATCACTTGACACAACCCTTCTCAGGAAACCCCGATGACGATCTTTCGCCGACGCGTGTCGATTACCCTTGTCCTTTGCGTGCTAACTGCCGCGCCGCTTTTCGGGCATGGACAGCAGTCTGAGCTGCTGCCCCTGCCGCTTGATGAAGTTCGCATGTTCACAGAAGCGCTGGACCGCATCCGCATGGCCTACGTGGAAGAGATAGACGACAAAACCCTGCTGGAAAATGCAATCAAGGGTATGCTGTCCGGACTTGACCCTCATTCAGCCTACATGGCCGGAAAGGAATATGACTCCCTTCAAGAGACAACTTCGGGTGAGTTCGGTGGATTAGGCATCGAGGTGGGTCGGGAAAATGGCTATATTAAAGTTATCAGCCCTATTGATGACACACCTGCGGACCGTGCCGGCATTGAGGCAGGCGATCTGATCATCCAGATAGACAGCAAACCGCTGCGCGAACTGACCCCCGAAGAAGCCGCAAACATGATGCGCGGTGAACCCGGCACAACAGTAACGGTCACCATCGCCCGCGAGGGAACGGAACCCTTTGAGCTGATGGTCGTCCGGGAAGTAATTGCCATTACCAGTGTACGCAGCCGCCTGCTAGAGCCAGGATACGCCTATCTTCGCATTGCCCAGTTCCGGCTGAACACCGGCGAAGAACTGGAAGACGAACTGCGGGAGCTTTACGAAGCGCAAGACGAACTGAAAGGCATTGTGTTGGATTTGCGCAACAACCCCGGCGGGGTACTGCAGGCCTCTGTTCGCGTGGTGGATGCCTTTATAGAAGAAGGCTCAATCGTTTCCACCAAAGGCCGCCTGGAAGAAAACGACATGACGTTTTCCGCCAATATGGAAACTATAGCGCCAGATGTCCCACTTATTGTTTTGATCAACAACGGTTCAGCTTCTGCTTCCGAGATTGTTGCCGGCGCATTGCAGGACCACGGACGCGCGGTGGTGATGGGCACCCAGAGTTTTGGTAAGGGCTCGGTGCAAACAGTTCTCCCTCTTGATGACGCACGTGCGATCAAGCTGACCACCTCCCTGTACTACACGCCCAGTGGACGCTCAATACAAGCTCAGGGAATCACCCCTGACATCACCGTTGACGATGCCTTTGTAACACGACGATCGCGCAGCATTTCCCAATACAACGAAGCCGACCTGCCTGGCCGACTTGCAAATGGTAACGGCGAAGAACCGGGAGATCGCGAAGCGGAGATAGCGGACGCGCTAATCTCCTCCGAGCGGGTACTGTTCACTGACTATCCGCTCAACGAAGCGCTTAACGTGTTGAAGGGCGTCAATGCATTCAAACCTACCGCCCGAGGTACCACGGGCAGCTTTGGCCAGCGAGATAGCATGTAATCGTCAAGCGCTTGCGAGACAGACTATTCCAGCCTAACCTCAATACCCTGAGCGGCCATATGCGCTTTCGCCTCATGAATCGTATATTCACCGAAGTGAAAAATGCTGGCCGCGAGCACTGCGTCTGCCGCGCCCTGCAGCACGCCGCTTGCGAGGTGATCGAGATTCCCTACCCCACCCGAAGCAATGATCGGCACATTAACTGCGTCGCTGACTGCCTTGTTGAGCTTAAGGTCAAAACCCATCTTAGTGCCATCTCGATCCATACTGGTCAACAGGATCTCTCCCGCACCATAGCGTACCATCCGTCTGGCCCAATCAATGACCTCAACTCCGGTCGACTTACGTCCCCCATGGGTAAAGATTTCCCAGCGCAGAGACTCATCTTCAACCGACACACGCTTTGCATCCACAGCCACGACGATGCACTGAGAGCCAAAGCGCTCAGCCGCCTCACGGACGAAGTCAGGGTTTTGGACAGCAGCGGTGTTAATCGAGACTTTGTCCGCGCCCGCGTTTAGCATTGTGCGGATGTCTTCAAGCGTGCGGATACCCCCACCCACCGTTAAGGGGATAAAAACCTCGCCAGCGATAGCTCGAACCGTATCTACCGTCGTGGCCCGAACTTCGTGGCTGGCGGTAATATCCAGAAAAGTAATCTCATCGGCGCCGGCATCGCAATAGCGCCGAGAAACCTCTACCGGGTCGCCCGCATCTCGGATATCGACGAATTTCACGCCTTTCACCACGCGACCGCGGTCACAGTCGAGACATGGAATGATTCGCTTAGCTAGTGCCATCGGTGCGCCTAAGTTGTGCGAATAATCTGGGTGGGGTCAATCGTCCGAATCACAGTAGGCTTGCGCCTCATGTAAATCCAGCTTGCCTTCATAAATCGCTCGACCGGTGATGACACCGATGATGCCGGCACCGCCCGTCGTTTTTGAGGCCGCTTTAAGATCTACAATATCAGCCAGTTTCGCAATGCCGCCGGATGCAATCAGCGGTATGCTGGAGCGCTCGGCCAGAGCCAGAGTAGCTGGTATGTTGGCGCCCTGCATCATACCGTCGCGACCAATGTCCGTGTAAATCACTGCCGCGAGTCCAAGGCCGTTAAAACGCTGCAAAGCCTCATCAACAGCTAATTCAGAAACATCCGCCCAACCCTCCGTTGCCACTTTCCCATGCACTGCATCAAGCCCTATGATGATTTTGCCGGGAAATTCCGCGCTGGCAGCTCGGACAAAAGCGGGGTCCTTCACCGCCTGAGTTCCGATTATGAGGTAGCTAACCCCCGCTTCGATATATATCCGAGCCGTCTCCAAAGAGCGAATGCCGCCTCCTATCTGCACTGGAAGCTCCGGGTAAGCACGAGTGATCGACGTCACGATTTCAGCATTTACCGGCGCCCCTTCAAACGCTCCGTTCAGATCAACAATATGCAGGCGACGCGCACCCTGCGCCAGCCACTGTCCAGCCTGCTTCACTGGATCATCGGAAAAAATAGTGCTGTCCTCCATCCGTCCCTGCTTAAGGCGAACACATTGACCATCTTTCAGGTCGATTGCAGGTATCACCATCATCGCGTTTGCTTTGTCCCTATTATCAGGTGCACGCCGGTCTCAACCACCGGCGCCATTCCAGGTGAGAAAATTGCGCAGAAGAGTGAGTCCTGCATGCTGGCTTTTTTCCGGATGAAACTGCGTCGCAAAGATGTTGCCAGCAGAGATGGCAGCTACGATCTCCCTGCCATAGACACTTCGACCGGCAATCTGATCGGTCTCGTCCATAGTCACATAATAACTGTGAACAAAGTAGAACCGGCTGTTATCAGCCACACCCTGCCAGAGCGGGTGTTCTGACGCCTGAGTAACCCGATTCCAACCCATGTGCGGCACTTTCAGGCGCTCGCCGTTTTCATCCCGCAGATCCTCACCAAAGAATTGGACGCGTCCTGACAGTAGGCCAAGACAATCCACCCCATCATTTTCTTCGCTGTGAGTCATCAGCGCCTGCATACCGACGCAGATCGCAAGCACCGGTTTTGTCTTGATGGCACTCGCCACAATAGGGCCTACATCTAGCCGATTAATCTCAGCCATACAGTCGCGGATGGCTCCGACGCCAGGGAAGATGACACGATCCGCTGCCGCGATTCGGGCAGGTTCTGAAGTGATAACAACCTCGGTGGTCTGCCCTGATTCATTTGCAAGATCAACGCCAACGTGCTCGATCGCCTTCGCGACGGAATGGAGATTCCCCATGCCGTAGTCAATGACTGCAACCTGGTTCATTGGCGGACTGCCACTGGATTAGAGGTGAATACTGTCATCAGAGATTCGGTTTATGACCGAGTGTTGGCCCTGGTATTGCTGCATAAGCAACTGAAATTCACAAGATGGAAATGTGCCATATCCATCTACAAGACACCTTTAGTGGAAGGAATGTGATCAGCCGCGCGGGGATCGATTTCCATCGCCATGCGCAGCGCGCGACCGAAGGCCTTGAAGATAGTTTCAATCTGGTGGTGCGCATTCTTGCCGCGAATATTGTCGATGTGAAGCGTTACCATGGCGTGATTCACGAAACCCTGAAAAAATTCATGGAACAGGTCCACGTCAAAATTGCCCACGATGCCCTTGACAAACTGCACGTGAAAATCGAGGCCCGGACGACCAGAAAAATCTAGTGCAACCCGGGAAAGCGCTTCATCTAGGGGAACATAAGCATGGCCGTAGCGACGGATGCCAGTCTTTTCGAGCGCCTTATTCAACGCCTGGCCCAAGGTAATGCCAATATCTTCGACGGTATGGTGAGCATCGATATCCAAATCGCCAGTCGCTTTTATAGTAAGGTCAATAAGTCCGTGGCGCGCAATTTGATCCAGCATATGATCCAGGAACGGCAGTCCAGTTTCGACGTCCAACTTACCTGTGCCGTCAAGGTTGAGAGTGACGGTGATTTGCGTTTCACTGGTGTTGCGTTCGACCGTAGCCTGACGCGAGATCGGAGGAGCCAAAGCGCTCATGAAAAGACCCATTACCGTAAAAGCCGCATTATAATGCTGCTGACGTAGGAGTTAAAGCGAGGTTTCGTGCAGGCCCCTCGCGCATTCGGTAAACTAGAGCGGTATTTTGCCAGACCAATAAAATTAAATTCGGGAGTAATCCACAAGTTGGGCAATCATATTGGCACGCCACAGCTTCGCGACCGGTCTAAAGCCGGGCTTACGCTGATTGAAGGAGGCGCATGAAATTTCTCATCAGATTTCTGATGGTTCTGGCCGCTCTTTTCGTGGCGACGGGATTATTGCTCGTGTCGCAGATAAACACATCGTCCAATAAAGAAGCCATCTCTGAAGCCATACTCACTGCAACCGGCTATAAACTGACTATTGGCGGCGATCTGTCCCTGAGATTCTTTCCAGATCTAGGCTTTGCTTTGACTGATGTCCGACTCAAAAATCCTGCATTTCCTCAAGAGCTCGCCTCCACGTCATCTGCAGTGGTGAGTGTTGAACTAGCACCCTTGCTGAGAGGTCAGATCAAAGTCATAGAAATCTCCACTGCGGATTTACATGCAAACTATTTTATCGATGCGAACGGCATCAGTATCTGGTCCACTGGAGAGGCTAAACAGAGTGCTGACAACGGCAGCGAGCCCCCAGCAGTTAGGCTGGCAGGCTTGTCGGCTTTTTCAGTCGATCGACTGAAAATCGACAACGCCACCATCGACATTCAAGATGCGTCAAAGCAGGAGCTCTATCAGATCGACAACCTAAATCTGGACAGTCGTAATATCAACTTTGAAGGTCGTTCCTTCTCATTCGAGCTGCAATTCGACTACGAAAACAACGGCATGTCGGCATCGCTCCCAATAGCGCTGAGGTCGAACTTACAAGCAGATTTGTCGGCCGGTTCGCTTCAATTTAGCGACCTTCAGCTAAGCATTACGCCCATGTTGCTGACCGGCGCAATCACGGTTTCGGGCTTCCCGTCAGAACCAACCTACGAAGGCACATTAACAGCCGAGGCCTTTGATTTGTTCGCTCTGCTGGAGTCACTCAATTTAAAGGAGGCCGGACAAGGTTCAGGCTTCGGGCTTGAAGCTGACCGCATGATAAGCTTCCGCACAAGCTTCAACGGCTCGTCAGAGAAGACGACGCTCGGCGACTTCGACGTGGATTTTGCAGGTGCGCTAATTGAAACTGATGTCGAGGTCCGCCGCGCCACGGAACTCACGCCCTTAAACGTGAGCTACAGCGTCGATGCAGGAGCGCTCGATCTGACACCATTTTTTGCGGAACAGCCAACCGAAGCCGAGGAAACAGCGGAGGGGCTTACCAAGGCTGTCCAACATCAGCCGCAAGCAGATCTGCCCGTTGAGCTTATCAACTCGATCAGCCTGCTGGGGGCCGTATCCATTGACTCGGTTACCATTCACGAGATGCAGCTGCGTGATGTCAACGTTTTCACCAATATTGAGGACGGCATTTTGGATATCGAAGTGCCACCGATCGCCCTGTTTGAAGGCTCAGCGCAAGGCGCAATGCGGCTGAGCACCCGCAATGGCACCCCCGAGCTGGAAGTTACCCAGGCCATTAACAATATCTCTCTGTCAGAGCTGACTCCTTTTATCCCCCGCTTTAATGCAATCAATGGCGATCTACAAGCCGAATCCAGCTACACCGCAAACGGAAACACCCTTGAGGCGGTGCTGGACTCACTGGCCGGCACCAGCGCCTTCGCTATCACAGAAAACTCAGTCGATATTGGCGTGATCAAGCAGCTGTTTACCGCCATCGCCGCGCTGAGCCCCAACGGAGAGGCGATACAGCAGTGGCCGGATGTCATTCGCTTCAGTGATATAAGCGGCTACCTCTTATTTAAGGACGGACTGACCTCGGAGCAGGACATCAGGCTGCGAATGGACAATTTAGACATCAGCGGCACAGGCCAAATTGATCTCGACGCAGAAGGGTTCAATTACGATCTCCTTGTTACTGTGCTCGGCGCCCCGTATGCCCAGACAATACCGATCGAGGAGCTTTACCATAATGTTCCCTGGCCAGTAAACTGCAGCGCCGCTTTTGCAGATAACTTCAGCAGATACTGTCGCCCGAATTTTACTATGGTCCGCGATATTTTCAGTCAAATCAGCTCTAATGCTCTACGCAATGAATTGCAGACCATAATTACAGAACAGGTGCCTGAGCAATTGCGAGACTCTGCCAGGGAACTGCTAAGAAGCCTGTTGAAATGAGTATGAGTCTCATCTTGCCAAGGCAATCAGCCCCCTCTTCTCTGCTGCTCGCAACGGATCAACGGTAGCCAACCTGATTCAGCATTATGGCGGCACAGCACATATTTGCAGAGCATGTACTGAAATGGTTTGACACTCACGGTCGGCATGATTTGCCCTGGCAGCAGAATCCGACTCCTTACCGGGTTTGGATCTCGGAGAT
>DORE01000120.1:0-41263 GCA_003514305.1 Gammaproteobacteria bacterium
CAGCTACGCACGGCTGATGAACCAACTGTTGAAAACCGACCTGCTGATCCTGGATGACTGGGGGATGCAGAAGGTCACCGTGCAACAACGACAGGATCTGATGGAAGTGATTGAGGATCGGCACGGAAGAGGCTCAACCCTGATCGCTAGTCAGTTACCAACCGAACACTGGCACGACTACATCGGCTCCGCCACACTCGCAGACGCCATTCTGGACCGGCTTCTGCACGGCGCTCACCGACTCAATCTAAAAGGAGAATCACTAAGAAAAGCCAAGGCACAAAACACGGAATCGGTTGACCCATCGTGACCGCTCAGAGTACAAAACTGACTCCAGCGTGATGGCCGTGTGCAAACCGGTCACGATCCCCGGAATGACCGGTCACGTTCGCCGGAATACGCAATCGTTATGCCTCCAAGAATTCCTCGCGAGTAAAGAATGTTAATTGTGAAAATAGTGACAATGACCAGAATGAATCCAATCGTCCTGAAATTCGCATTGCGTCGAGCTTTCCGGGTCTCTGACATTATGGCGTCGGCAAAGGCCGTCTGCTGACGAGTAAATGCTTCGATAAGCGTTTGTTCGGTGTTTTTTTCCTGGTCCATAGCATCACTCTCCTACATGGTTTAGGGCATCACGGACCTTCGACACATAGTGCCGGCGGGCGCGCTGTACTTTTGGTTTGGTTGAGAATCCTGCGTTATAGGCTCCCACAGCGGCCCAAAGGTCGCCTTTTGTGGTAACGAGGTTTTCGGCAAGGATCCAGGCGCCTACATGGATATTGGTGCAAGGATCGCGAACCAGAACAGGAGCTGTTATTCGGTAGGGCTGCAACCGCTCTAAATGCTGGGAGTTGATCTGCATTAACCCATAATCTCTGGAACCATCGCTGTTGTTGCCGTTTATCGCATCGGTTTTGTTATTACTTTCAACAAGAGCAATTGCTTTCAATAACTTTGCCGGGACCTGGTAGCGACCTGCGGCCTCAGAAAAACATTGATTTATGTCCGCCAATACCGAAGAACTAACGACCAGCATTGCTGCGAGACCTACGATTCGGGGTCTTCTCTTCCTCGCCATCGTTAAGTAGCTCCTTGCCTTCATGTTCAGAAAGTGTTGTGTAGCGGGCATCCGCATCCTCTCCAGCCGCCGAGTAAAGTTTTTGGAAGCCGTCTTGGAAGTGCAGCGCAGCGGCTGTCGCGGCGTCCCTTTCTGGTGTGAGAGAGCCGGGTTGTGTTTCGTAGCTCTCCATGACGTTCCAAGTAGATTCCGCAAGCTTCTCCAAGGCCTGGCGATTCATATTTGCGTCTTCGTGATCAGCGTATGTAATGCCAGCGTTCACCATCGCTGAGGCATGGACAGGAGAAAGATCTTGCAACGGTGTTTGAAGCCCGGCCTGGAAAGCGCCGCCCACACTCACGTTTTCTGAGAGGTTTGAGCTGTTCACTGCATCGATCACGCTAGTAAGCTGATGCAGGAACATTGCTTTGTTGCCTTGTTCGCCATCGCCGGCAAACTTCTGGAATTGGTCGGCAAGGCGGGCTGTATCAGCAGGATCCTTGCTAAGAGCCCAATGCGCCGCGTTGGGGAGCTCGACCCTCCCACCGGTTTCAATTCTGGTGGTGTCAGTTTCGGTGTAACTCCTATCTTTGCGAATGTGGTTGTCAGAGGCGGCGTTGTTACCGGACAGAGCGCTGCTGTGAACGATGTTCCCCTCATTGTCGAGAGCAAGTGTTACCCGAGCCCCATCATCAACCGCGTCGATTTGACGCTGTGTGAACCAGCCGTTTTCGTCATGTGCGCTCTGCATTTCTTCTTTGGACATAGAAAACGAGCCAGCCGAAGCCAGGCGATCGCGAAGAACAAGTTCTTGCATCGACATTCCGGTTCCATCGGACATTAATTCCATTGTGGTGAGGTTTGAAGCGACGGCAGACTGATGGAGTCTTCCAGTGTCCAAGAGGTATTCATACATACCTCCTGGTCTCATCATTCCCTGTTCATAAGTTGCTTGGCCATCTGCTGATCGCTTCATAGTTTCGATTGCTTGAGATACAGCAAGCTGCTGTGGCGTAACTTCATCCAATGCCAGCGCAGTTCCGTGATCAGAAGCAGCGCGCACGGAACCTACTGCCTCATAAATCTGGGATGGAGACTGGCCCGTTTCTGCCATGTAACTCATCATTCCGCGAAGCTCTGACTGATTCATGTTTGCTGAAAATTCTGAGAACTTAACCATCTCGCCGGGATGCCAGTTAGTAGCGCTCAACTTGCCCCACAGGTCAGCATTAGTGGCTGTCGCATAAGCCTCAAAAATTTGTCCTCTCGATAGATCAGGGTGCTGCTCTGCGATACGGTCAAGCATGGTGCCTACACGCTGAGTGTTACCTGTGTTGATTGAAACTGACTGTGCAGTATTAATGGCTTCCTGCTCATTCACAGACATACCAAAGGTCGCGGCAGACTGATTGCGGCCGGAGGCAGCCCCGTGCCTCACCTGGCTTTCTACATTCGAGGTGTTTAGCCCCTGCTTGAATAGAGCTTCAGGGGAGCTATCTCCACCGTTGGATTGGACGGCGCCAGCAACGCCACCCACAACCCCACCGGCTCCATATGCGCCCAATGCTTTACCTGAGGTGATCGGATTGGTGTGGCTAAGATCTGCCATGCCAGACATCGTTTCGAGGCCTCGGTAGTGGCTTTCTGCTTGATTGTGCTCAGAAACAGAGGCGATATTGTTCCACCCGGTCTCGGCCATGAGGTTTGCGGATCCGCGAGCACTCGCAAGCGAATTCAAATGGTTCATGCTTTCTACAGGGGACTGAGCTTTGTTCGCTGCGTCAGAGCCTGCGCCGTCAGCATGCCCCGACCAATTTCCAGCCAGAGACGTCAGGCCATAGGGCGACATCTTGAAGAGCATGGCGGCGATGAAAGCCGAAATGGTGATACCCATGCCGCGGGCTTTTCCAAAAAGAGAAAGCGCCTGGGTTGCACTTTCGGGGGCAAGGAACATTGCGGATAGCCCCATGTTGTGACGCTGAATTTCGTCAACGGCATCGTAGGCCTGGTCGACCGCAATTTGTGCCAAGATCACATCCATGACCCCCCACAGCATTATCCAGCCGAGAAGAGCCACGATAAGCTTCAGGGCCATGGGGAATAGTGGCGTCACAATGAAAAGTGCCAGAATCGGGATCAGTCCCAACACTATGGCGGTAACTGAAGCCCTAATCTTTGGCATCCACTCGTTCGCGCTAACAGCAATTCCAAGTCCGTTGTTGACCATGGACCGGTTGGTTAAGGCGCGGATCCCCGCATCTGGGTTTTCATCAAGCATAACGCTGGCGATTGCATTACTAATGACCACGTTTCTAAGCAATTGCGCAGGTGGGGCGGCTGCGGCTCCAAACACGTTAAGATTCATGTTTTGAATCTTTGTTTCGCACGCTGTTTTTTGTGCGGGTACGGCTATATCAAAGCCGGTTTTGGTACAAACGGAATTCAGGTGCTCATCGTATGTTGGCGCGGCGTTTAGAGCCGGCGCCAGGACATTGTCATAAGCGTCTGAGCAACTCATCACTGTGCCGGCCTTGCCCGCGCCAGAGGAATACATGGTCGTAAACATCGCAGGCGATTTCATATCGGCTAACTGGTTCAGCAAGTCGTCCGTGCCGCTTTTAATCTCGGCAAGATCCACTGCGTAGCTGGGAAGGACAAGAGCAAGCTTTGAGCAGTCTTTGAAATACTGTCGGATAGACTTCTGGAGGTAATAATCGGAGGAAAAGGTTTTATCCGACGTTGCGTTGAGCAGGAGCTCGAAGCCAACACCCATTCCCTCTGTCCCGTAGGGATGAGCGGCCGAGGCATCCACAATCTCTTGAACTGCCCGCTCCGCTTTGTTGGTCATACCAGCGACCAAAACAATCAAATCAGGAACGTCTGGCACAGCTTCATAGGCATTTCGGACCGGGTCATATACATGCACAGTGCCGGTTGGAGTGATCAATGCTTTAAAGACAGCCACGCCAATTAAGGTCGTCATTAACCAGGACAGGCTGAGGCCAGTGGCCGACTGTTGGAAATTAATGATGCCTTTACCGACTGTGAACAAACCACCGAGTAACAGGCCGAGTACCACGGCCACGGCGAATAATGTGGTGTACTGATTATTCGCAAATACCAGTGAAATGCGTTTAAAGGCGTTTACCGTTTCCGTGAAGCCGTCATAGGTATAGAAATCCATATCCAGGGCAAACGCTGTGCTTGGTAGCGCTGCCACGAGGATCAGAGCGATTATCGGAAGTGTGCGCTTCATTGAGTGATGTCCTCTGCATTGCGCCGAAGAACTTCTTCTTGTCGCTTAGCCTGGGCAGCGGTAAATGCGATGTGTGCCATCTGCTCTTGGGTTTTTTTGAGATAGCTGGTTCGCGCGGCCATTCGGAATTGGTAAGCGTCTTTTTTTATTCCGGTTAGATGGTCGGCAACCTCGGCGTAAACTGTTCTGTCGCATTGTGGGCCGGCGGCGCCTGTGCTGTTCATAACCGCGTCGATTTCGCGGATCATGTTGTCGATGGTGTTGTAGAGATCATCGACCATATAAAACGCATAGGCATAGGCGACGACTTCTTCCGTGAGAGCGATCGCCATTGCTTTGTCTCCCAGTGCAATGGAATCGACAATAATTGGCAGGATTGGGATCGGAGAAGAGGTCAGGAACGCCTCATCTGCTGCACTTAAAGCGGTTTTGTTCTCGATTTTGGTGGCGATCGCATTCATCTGATTGCTCACTAGCGCCAGAAGACCGCCTGGAGTCGCTGAATCCGTTTGGCAAACAGGTCCACCCGCACCGTTGACTTTCTTTTCGGCATTGCCGACAACGAAATCATCGATGCTGGATTCGTCGTTATTGGGGCATGAGCTAATCGGTTCGATGACGGGGGCTTTTACGGCTGCCGTTGCGTTGATCATCACATCACCCACGAATCCACGCATGGTATCGACGTACTGGAAACCGAATTCGTCAGCGGCATTCTGTAGTAGGGAGCCAGTCTTGAAGATGTTATTGAATTGGGTCGGGCAATCGGCAGTAAGCTGCTTGACGTCGACGGATGGCTCCTGGTTGGCTGCTACTTGATTTTCAGTCGTTTCATACCAGCTTGTAACTGACCCAAGTGCGGTGGCCGCTTTGCTATCCAGGGCTTTGAGACGGTTGCTGGCTGCGGTCCCGATAAAATCGCCAACGGGCTCGCCAAGCTTTTTGGCAAATTGGCAATCGTTGATCTGAATTCCGTTCAAGTCGTTGATTATTTTTTCGAAACTTTTCATCGTCTCAGAGAGTTCTTTGCTCATCACTTTCATTGCTGTGTCGAAAGCGACGGCAGGAGCTGCCTGAATCATGTTCTGAAGCTTATCGACCAGGTAATCCGGGTCGAGCATCGACATCCCGCCAAGAAAAAGATCAACACCACCACACCCTGCAGATACCCTGGGGGGAGAAATAGTGAGAAGCGGGTCGTTGGACACGTTGAAGCGGGCTGAATAGGAGCCTGCAGAGTAGAAACCGCGCTGCTGGTTCTTGTAGCTTGACGCGCCACTGGACGTGGATGAAGCAAACCAGTCATCCGTCCAGTTTGCGGAGGCCACTGGCGCGGAAAGCGAAAGGATTAGGGTTGGGAGGATAAGCCTTTTCATCAGAACGATTCTCCCTTTGGCGCGCCCGGATCAAAGAATCCACCCTGACGATATTCGGGTGTGAGGAATTGCTCAGGGGATGTCTCGCCTCTCAAATAGCGGATGGCGCGATATGCGTTTGAGGTGATTTTGGTGGCTGATTCCACCCCAACTGCAATTGGCATCCAGCGTTCGCTGTTACGCTCGATGAGAATAACCATCGGGGTCACTTGGACATCGAATCGCGCTTGAGCAGATGGGTTTTTGTTTATATTTACTTCAGTAGTTTCAAGCCCGGTGCGATCTGACACTAACTTGAGAATGTTTCTTTGAGGCGAGCAGTACGGGCACTCTTCAGTCGAGAAAAGTGCTAGGGCATATTTGCCCCTGAAGTTTTCTAGGTATTGAGCTTGGTTATTGGCGCGCTGCTGAAGTTCCGCTTTTCGGCCTGGGGAAGTAATCGGGTACTGTGATGCACCGCTGAGAGTTGGATTTTGCAGCATGACCATGTTGGACACGGCCGTAAATCCGGCAGCCTTGCGGCGCACGACATCCTGAATTCGATAATAGGCAAGTACACTCTCCGGAGTTCTAAGCCAAACAGCTTCCTTCAGGTAGTTTTCGAGCATGGCTTTTAAGTCATCCGGGTGCATATCCATCATCTCCGCTGCCGGTGGCGGTGGAGGAAGTGGTTGCCTCTCCTTCTTATCGGGATCTTCTTCGCTAGAAGGCTTAACCGGTTCTTCATACCAGTGATACCCCTTGATCTGAGTATCCTGGTTCGGCTGCTGGATGGCGTTTGCCTGTGAGGCAGCAAGAGCGAGCAAGAGCAGTGTCAGTACAAATTTCATGGGTTGGCTCCTTAAAAGATCGCTTTGAGGCGCTTGGTTTTGGAGACGTCCACAAAACCCCAATACCGTGAGTCGAAAGAATCGGGATGCGATCCATAGGCCCAAGCTTTGCCGGCAGGTACTACTCCCGAATAGGAAAATAGGGGTAAAGGATCGCCTTTGAGCGTTTCAGTCTTGGCGCGCCCCAGAGACTCTCCATCGCAAAAAAACTCAAGATCCTTTTGGGTTATTGTTTGACCCTCCCAGCACATGAGCCTTTTGCTGATTAACACAGGTTCATGGCCCGCCAATTCATGAGAAAGCTCGAATGTCGCATAGTCGCCTGGCCCGGCAATGGCGTCGGTTTCCCAAAAAATTCTGTGATCGACAGACTCAGAGACCGTGATATTGAGGTGGTCTGAAACGAAGGAAATTGCAAAGGCAAGAGGCGCCCCTACAAGCAAAGTGAGAAGGACATTTTTCACTTTATTATTGAGCATTTGGGTTCTCCAGCTTGGCAAGAATGGATTCGACCGGTGCGCCGCCGGTCATCGTGGTTAAGCGTTTCAGGAGACTTTGTAGGCTTGAATCCCCGTAAACCACGGGCAGTTGCATTCCGGGGGTTGCAGCGCCTTTCTCGCAATAACTTTGAAAATCAAAGTTCTGCTCAACGACCAGGGCGGGGACTTTGGTGATGTTGTGATTCCTGAATTGGATGGGATCGATGACTACATCAAGCCCTCGCATTGCGCACTTTGGCCCCTCACACGTCGGGTTCTTGCGAAGAACCTTGGCCATGAATTCCATGGTGGGCTGTGTTTTCTTGAGACCACCGATCATGCCGCGCATCACCATCACACCACCGACCTTTTCAAGATCCCTGGCGTAATTCCGCAAGGTGATTTCCGGAATGGAGCTTGAGACGAATAGCAGGGCGCGGGAGCCAGTTGCTTTAGGGTCTGGGTTTTCAGGATCGCCAGCATCGAGGCCAGCATCGGCCCGAAGCAGACTGAGAAATTCATTCTTTCGGGCTTGCCACTGGTCGCTGTTCACCTCCTGCATGACTTCGGAGACGCGGGCCTTCATCGCCGGTGAATCCATCACCCGTTCTTTGGCCTGTTTCGCGATCGCCAGATATTCCTCCGGCACGTTGATCTGATCGGGAAGTGTGGGAATGGCATCCGATTCCGCAGAGGCTAATGGGCTCATTAGACAGAGGGTTAGGGCAAACCCCAGGTTACTTTTAATAAGAAACACAGCAGTTGAGCCTCCTAAACACCATCCATGAAAAATTGTCACCGCCTGCGGGGGGGTGCTTGTAATGGCTCCACAACAAACCGGTTTGACCGATCGGCCGGCAGCTATCGTCCCGAACAGGCTTCATCAGTTGCAGCTTGTATTTGTCCTTGGACCAAATGGGAACTGGCGCGGTATAGCAGCCATCTGAGGAGGATTCTTTTAGTAGTCCCATCCGAGCCATGAAGTAGATTCCGCGGGCTGCGATCCCGGCATTCGCCGTCACGTAATCCGTGCCGGTTATTGACCCGGCCAGGGGATAGGCTCCTGACCACGATCCCATGCACCAGAAGAGGGAATTAACGGGCCTTCCAACCAAGGCGCCAGAGGAATCCGCAGCGCACGCCAGTTGAGCGACCGGGTTGGCGAACAGCAACGACTCGGGGTGAATCATCAGCGAGAGAATTTCGTTGTTCCAGGTAGGGATGAGTTCAGTCATCATCGCTACGTCGAATTCTCGCTCTGCTATGCAGGGGATGTCATAGAACAGCCCCAAGATGCTAAATGCGGGAAAGAAGTAGTAATGCATCTGCTGGAAGGTTTTGGACTGCCCATCTTCCTGCATGTGCGATCCGCCCAGTTTCCCGCCGGTGTTCATCAACTTGAATCCGAGAGGCATCATGCAGTAGGGATCTGAAACGGTATCAATCAGCCGTGCGGGCTCCCACATAGAAATACCAATGCCGTATCGATTGATCGCTCCTGAATTACAGCTGCAGAGCACGGAAGGGGAGTCAGCACCAGGATCGGGCATTCCTGAATCGCCTTTACCGATGCTCAGCCCGCCAATGCGAATCGGGAAGATGCACTGCCAGGAGACGTCCGTAACAGGATTCAGGACGCCAGAGGGGCATTTGGACGCGAGGGCTGATTGAGGGGCCGTGTAAGCCCCTATCAGTGTTAAAAGAAGCAAGATTGCTCGAATACTCATCATGGCTAGAAACGTCCGGGAATTTCCCTAAGTTTAGCCTAACAATATATGTGAGTATATAGCACTATATGAAATTTAGAGATTGATCGAGTGTTCTTCGATTCGGAGGGTGCTGCCCTCTTGTGTCACGATCGATGGAACAAACTGCAGTGAGAGACGGTCGCGAACAGGAGGGGTAAGAATGAAAACAGGGCGCTGCAAAGCCATGGCGATATCCCGGTAATCACCTGAGGTGATCATGACCATATCCGTGGATTTCAGGTGAACCTGTGCCCAGGCAAGGTCATCTTTTGAGATAAACATAAGCCGCTGGGGAAGACGAACATGCTCCAGGGGATTAAATTGGAATCCCTTTGGATAGATGATTTGCCCATTTTGGTCCTTAACATCGAATTCGGCCGTGTAATAAGGAATGTGGTACCGAATGCGGTCTTCCCGCGCGCGAGGCAGAGACACGGCTTGCGCGGCAGCATTGCGCGCAACACCGTCACTCATCACTGTTTCCCAATCAACTTGAGCCACCTTGCTCTGGATCTCAGTCAGTGCATCCGGTTCAACAATCTCATAGGTGCGCCCAAGAACTTGGGATTCGGCGGCAATCAGGGATCCGGCAAGACAGCTACTGATTACTGTTATAAAAATCCGTAACACCATTAGAAATCTTCCCTTCAATTTGAGTCATGGTGTCTGGTACCAGGTCACCGTAATATTCGCTGAAATCGATCTTAGAAAAGTCGATTGATTGGAACTCCTCGGGTGTCAGCCCGCGACAGTTCGGAGCTTCCGGGGTACCGAAGCCGGCCACAGAGTTGAGCTGCGCTCGGCCTTGTTGATGGATGATGCGACCCATTTTCGAATTGAAACAGCAATACGATTTTGCTTTTTGGACGCACCCAACAAATTCCCATTCTTCCCGGCAGTATTCTCCAATCTCGTAGCAAAACCCTGAGCCATTAAGAACACCCGTTTCCGTAGATGTTTGATCGCAGGACTGTGTGAAGTAGTCGATTACAGCGCCGACCATGGCCGTTGGATCTACGACTACGCCATAGTTTGACATGACATCCCCAGCCACCGTGGCCGCCGCATTCGCCGCCACCATCGTAGGTGCGCCGGCGGCCAACGCAGCTTCATACTCCGATTTGCCCTGCGTAATCGAGTCGTAGACTGAAGTAATCATCTGGGTCGGGGAACCAGAGTCGCCGGTGTCATCCGCAAGCACTTTGCCTGTGTTTTTGCAGCAATTCTGGAACGCGGTAGATACTCCTGCTTTATCACACCTCATTGCTCTACCTGCAAAAATCATCATCTGTCCCAGGCAGGTTCCATCGGCTGCGGTCGTGCCATCGTCCTGATACATTCCAGTATCGATGTCGTCGACCACCGGCACTTGGGTTGCCAGATCAACACAGGCATTGGGGCTGCACTGTTGTTGTCCGGCGGCGTTTTCCATGCAGGAATAGCTGTTACCTAAAGGGCAGGCGTGTTGGGTTTCTAGGGCGCAGGTTTCAGATGTGGTAGAGAAAGAAACTTGTCCGCCTGTTTGTGAGGGGAGGCCCCCAGTGTAATTGTCAGTGATCTGGATTGTGCCGACTAAACCGTTTGCACAGCTTGGGGTGGTCACTAGGTTCACAAGCGTTGTGCCCAGGAAGTTGGTACCGGATAGGCTCGGGGCGTCCCAAGTTGTGGAACCAGTAGCACTGATCGGATTGTTGTTTGTGCAAATGCTGTCGAAATCGAGCGTTGGGATCTGTGCGACCAAGCCAGTGGGGCCTGATGTTACGGCACCAGTCTTGAGATCGAATCCGACCGTGAAGGACCCGAATTGCCGAGCGACTTTCACATCAAAATTCAAAGCAACCGGGTTCGTGCAGACCATTTGTTGACTTGAGCTACAGTCAACGGCGGAAATTGGACATAGCGCTCCCCCGCTTGGCGATTCAAAACATGAAGCCGTCTCACCTGGTTGGCCAAGATCACCATTCATATTGAGATCTTGGCCACAGGACCAGTTGGCCGCATAAACTGAGCCGAGAGGGAGAAAGAGGCTTAAAAGTCCAATTAAAGCGGGTTGGCTGTGCCTGAACTGCATATCGTATCCCTTGATGCTTGGCGAACGGCCTGCAATGTTGCTGCGGCTTCTGCGAATTCATTAAGACATCCACACGATTGAACGACTGTCTCTCCGGGTCCAGCCGGACAAACGCCAGCGGAACACTCGTGGAAGAAGTAATCGAAGGTGTTGGGGTCTGTGCGGTTCTCCTGCACGACGCCGTTCTGAACCGCGTCAGTTGCTAAGCGCGGCTTTCTGGTCTTGCATGCCTGTGTGCAGGCAGGCACTGAAACCTCTTCCAGAACAGAAAGGCTTTCTGTCGGCGTCAGAACACTACCGTTAGACTGCTTCAAATAGTCTTGATAGCCAGTGTTCGTGGTGCTTGCTTGAACGTTGTCAGCCCGTTCGAGGGCGTCATCGAAGTCGTATGTACCGGTGACCTGACAGCGATATTTGCGCGTTTTTTGCCACCAGGGGCGTGTAGGTGTAAACGAGCAGGTTGAACCATTGATCACTTGGGTGGACGGCAACGGAGTAAGACCGGTATTGACGAAATTCTGATATGTCCAAACCCCGTCCACTTGTTCTTCCATGAGTGTGCATTCAGGGTCACTTTGGTATGCACTACAGCTGTTTGAAATGGTGTCAGGTTTGAGTTTACAGTCGGTATCGACCTTTATTTTTGCGAGCGCGTAGCCTTCGCCATTCCCCGTAACTTCCACTCTAATTTTGAAGTCGACGGGTCCACCCGTCAGATAACTCTTAAAGTCGACATTTGGCGAGCGGACCCAGTTGGTTGAGAGCTCGCAAGCACCCGGTGGTCGTCCGGTACCCGTCCAGTTTCCGTAGGGGCCATTCCAAAGCAGGTCGGCATCGGCGTAGATCTGCATCCAGTCATCGAATTTTGCGTAGTTGATTTTTGCTTCCAAAATCCGGCTTGGGTCCAAGACATTGAATTGAACCTGGCGCTCATACATTCTGCAGCTACCGGCCCAATAGTTGTCGCCAACTTGCCCTAATGAAAGCTGAAGGCAATCTGGGCCGCATGGAAAAATGTTTCCAGAACCGCCGGCATATTCAATGATGTCGTTCAGTGTGACTTCTTCCACTGGCACGTTCCGGGTTATTTGGCAGGTTTTGATTTGGACAGGGTCCGCTGTAGCGGCCGGAGATGTCGTAATCAAATTAAATTCCGGATCAGCGGCAGAGGCGGAGAAAGCATCGCTGGCGAGGTTACCCGGCGTGCTGTTGTAGGCTTTCAGCATTGGCGAGCCCGCAGCGCAGTCACCGGCCTTCTGTGCGTAAAACTTAATCATCGGCCCGGTCACACCCACTTCGGAAACCGTGAGATAGTCCATTTGCGATGTCAGCGCACCGGTTGCGCCTCCCCCCAAATCATTAAGGACTTTGTCCAAGTTGCTCATAACTAGGCCACTCCCGCATGAGTTATTCACGCAATAGCAGCCGCCCAGCTTGTTTAGGGGAATCGGGGTCATGCCGATTTCGCCTGAGCCATTCACCACCCAAGACAGTCCCGAGCAGTTGTCCCAGGTCCCTGCGTTACACGAAACAGCTCCGTTTGCACATACACCGGACACCGGAACCCCTGGTGTAAATACCCGATCAATCGTGCCGTCCAGGTCGCTATCTTGAGAGACCGTTAAGGTGCCAATGTCACCGCTGGCCGAGGGTGCAACGAATATTTCCAAAAACTTCTGAGAGCCGCTGCAGCCCAAATTGGCATCGAAGCTCTGGCCATCGAACGTCTTCATGGCGTCGGCAGACATCAGAGGTGTAGTGAAGTTCTGTTGGATGGCTTCGGCGCTTCCGTAGCTGCTTCTAGCATTGCCCACAGTGGTCTCGGCCTCAGTGACGGATGCCGGATCTGCCGATACAAATCCCGGTAAAAGTCCTATGAGGACGAGCAGAATCCAGCGATCCATTAAAGTGGCACTCCGGATAGTTTGGACACCGCCTGAGCTGGCGTCATACCCTGAGCAATCAGTGCGTTATATTTGGCAACCTCCTTGCCGTCGGACGTTGCGATCCAGTGATTCCAGGGATCCACAGACAGCCTGCCGATACCCCGGCCAAACGGCGTATCAAAGAAGATCTCAGAGTATTTGGGTTTGTTGGCTTTTACGGAGGTCAGGAGATCGACAGCCAGGCCCTCGTAGTCGAGAACCCCTTCATCTACAGCCTTCGCGTAGTCCTCGCATTCAAGGTAAAACTTGAATGCAGCGTTATTCTTGATGACCTGTCCGACAGGGCCGAATTTCCGGAGATCCAGCGGACTCTGCGTAACAATGCCAAAGGCCCCGGAGTACTTGCGGGCGCGGCGATAGCCCTCTTCAATCAGGTTGCCGAGTCGGTTGTTCTCCTCCCCCCGGGAATCTGAAAAGTATCGCCAGGCCTCTTCGAACAGCACGAAGCGTTGTTCGGAGCGATCGGAAAGGTAAAGATCCTGGGTGACCGAGTTCATCACCTGCATAATCACCACGTTGAACAGCTCGGCTTGACCTGAAAGCTTTTCAAGCTCCAGGACTACGAAACCATCGTTCGAAATATCGAATCCGCCGGCGCCATTGAAAAAACGCCCGTACACGCCTTTCGTCGTGAAATCGTGCAGGTTGAAGGCGAGTTCGTGAGCCTTGGAGACCGCACTAGGCAGCGGTTCGCCCTGGTCAGAGGCGAGTTTTGGATAAGACTTCAAGTAGTGTTGAACAGCATCGATTCCGTTGACGATGTCGCCGCGGTCTGCAGTCCAACGAACGGCTTCCTTGATCAACGTCCATTCCGTTTCGTGCAGCGCTTGGCGAGAAGCGGAATATGCCATTTCAGCGAGGATGTTGGCGGTGGTCATGAGGTCCGCGTTTCGGTCATCCTCATCCTTGGAGTTGGTGTTGAACGGATTGATCGTGATCCGCTCTTTGCCGAAATCCATAAACCGGCCGCCGACCATATCGCATTGCTTCTGAAGGCTGTAACCAATGTCGGTTACTCGAACCAATGAGCCTGCAGCGTAATAGTTTTTGCAGAGATCGTTGAGCGTGTAGGACTTGCCCGCACCCGAACCGGCGGCAATGAGGAAGTTATGGTTGGGTGCTCGCTTGTCGAACACGTCCATGCCGACCAGCTGCCCTTTGCGCCCGACGTAGAGTAGGGCGGGGTCGCTGGATCCTCGAAAATCGCCTTGAATGGGCATGAAACGAGCCACGGCGCTCAGTGGCGCGTAGAAATGTCGGTCTAGCAAGCCGATGTTTTTATCGATGTCATAGAGACCGAACGGCAATGAGGCAATCAGCATCGGTTTCTCAAGCACCGATTCTTCCTGCATCACGAAATCTTTGGATTCCCAGAGTCGACGGGCGCGCGACACCGAATCAATGCATTCAGCTTCGGTATCTCCGAGGATGACCAAGGATGGAATGATTGTCATAAACCGTTCCGATTCGAGCTTGTCCAGAGCCCAGCTAAACTCCTCAGTTCTTTTCTGAATGGCCTTTGCAAAAGAGCCTGTGCCTTTTTGCGCCATGGTGGCGCTGGCCTTTTGGTGCAGAGAGGTTTTTATGTCTTCGAAAACAATGTTCAGGCTGAAAATAAAAGGCGTGGTTATCTGATCGGGATCATCCGGTGCGCCCATTACGCCACCGGTCAGGGTGTTGGTGGTGAAGGTATCGATGGATTTTGCGTTAACCTTTGGCGTAATCACTCGACCAAAGCGCTTGCCCAAGCGAAAGGGTTTTTCGCCACCTGAGAACTCAATTTTGGTTTCAGCATTGATGATCTGCTTTCGCAGCGGAAGGCGGGAATCAACATTGCCGTTCGGATCGGCGTCGGCATCGTTGAAAAACTGCCGTGCCCAGGCAACTAGATGATTTGCCCCCATCCGCGCTGGCGCAAGATGGGCGGCTTGCAAGGTTTCTTCAGCGATCGACAGCACTTCACTTGATAGAGGTTTCACAGTCTTGATGCAGACAAACGCTCGCCAATTTCGAACGGGAATGCCGTGATAGCACCGCATTCCCTTAGTGCCGGCTTTTAGGAAGCTGGTGTATTGCTCAATGGATTTCTGGAGCAGAGGAGTTCGGCGCTGTTTGTTGCGCGAATAGGCCTGAAGGATGCCGTTCACATTGTGATCAGGCGCCAGCATGATTTGGATCTGGGTTCTTTTCGGGTAAGTGACCGATAAAAACGTTTCTAATTGTTTAAGGTCACGCCCGCCCAAAAAGGTGAGAGGGCAGATCTCGAAAAGGTAGCCGTAGCGGTTATCCAGGGTCTGGAAGGCGCCAAGCTCTTCATCGAAATTTACCCATGGTAAAAAGTCAGAAAATTTGTTTCGGCGAAGCTCTTGCTCAAGGTCCCTGTGCGTGATGCCGCCATTGTCGCCAACGATCAACGACCAGATTCTTGAGAGGGGGCCTACTTTCTCTTCAGCGTTCATTGGTTGCTCCCTTGCACCTGGTCAATCAGAGAGTCAGTAAGCTCCGGCTTCTTATAAAGGTATTGGCCCATAACGAAACGCGGTTCCTCGACAATGCTGTATACGAATCGGGGCATGTATAGCCGGTTGCGTTTCAGTTCACTGGAGTAGGGAAGAATCATGGTGCGGACTGAGCGCGGAGGTTTGATCATAGGCGTCCGAGGCGCCTGAATCATGGTTCCAAGCTGATCATAAACCTGGTCGCGGTAGCCGCTGTATGCTGACTGAGGGGGCGCAAAAGAAGGATCTTCTGTGTGAGAGGGCGTCGGCGCGTCATAGGATGTCGACACAGCGATTGGTTGCTCCTTTACACGCTGGGATCCAGCCAACTTGTTTTTTCGCTCCGCTCTAGCTTGCCGCGCTTGCTCGGACGCCCTGGTCATGTGCGGATACTTTTCTACCCCTGTCACCGCCTCCTCATAAGCATCTTCGACAGAGATACATTTTCCAAAGTTGTCCTGTAGGTTGCAGGAGAACTCGTTTTCATAAGGCACCAGAGAACAGCCGCCCAAGAGGCTAACCGCTAACAGCAGAGTAAATTTTTTCATTAGCCTTTCTCCATAATGCTGAGATCCGTTCCTTTCTGGATGACCACGGTCAGCCTTTTGGCTGCGCCGACCTCAATGATGGGAACGGTTTGTTTTGCGAGATCCAAAAACAGTTTTTGGACGGCTTCAGAGCCAGACTTGAGAGCTTGACCGCCGGCGGATTGAACGATTGAGTCTGTGTCGACGATTTGTGTTGTTCCAAGCGCCGAAGTCGAGGTTGTAGCAGCCGCACCCGCAATGCCGTTTCCTGCTCCCTCGAAGAGGCCTGCGACGATCATCCGCATTACATGAGCGCCCATCTTTGAAACAACTGGACCGGTAAGCCCGCGCACGCCGTCACTGTCAGCGACGAACCCCTGAACTGGCTGATCAATGACCGCTGTTCCATCCAGGCTCATGCAGGAAAGACTGACCAGCTGAAGGTTTACACGCTCCTGAGCGAGATTTGCCGTCGCATTGGCGATGACAAAGCAGCCTTTCAGGTTGGCTTTGACACTGTTTGGAAGCACCGCCGGCGCCTGAACCCGAAGCATTACAGGCTCAGGGTTTGCGTCACCTAGTTCCGAAGTAAGGGCACGAATACCAGTCAGCAGAATTGCAGGCATGTGGCTGGGTGGCATGTAGATCGAATTCTTTTTTTTTGAAACTGTCTCCGGTTGAAAGGCAGCACCAGGGGCACGGCCAATACCGCCGACAATTCTCGCTTCAACCGGAATATCGTTGAGGGAGGATTCGGACGCGCTATAACTGGGAACATAGGTTGGAGGCTCCGGATAAGATACTTCGCCTCCGCCTTCCGGGGCTTCGAAGTCGGAAAGGGGATTCACCATTTCCTCTTTTTCGGTTTCTTCACCCTGACCCTGCCGCTTCAAATCGTTCTGAGAGGTCTCAAGCGCCGCAAGCAGAGAGTCATATTGGCGTTGTCGACGCTCCATTTCGGCTAGTGTCTCGCCGACGTGCTTCAAATCCTTGTCTACTTTTGCACGGATGTCGTCTTCCAGGAGATCGGCACCTAGAGATAGGTCTGTCGTTTCAACCTCTTTGACTGGCTCTTTTTCGTCTTGACCGGAGGCATAGTAAACGAACAGCAAGAGAGCGAGGAAACCAGCGGCAATGCTATATTTCCGGTACTTGAGTCTGTCTTCGGCTCCGAGGCCATTCCACCAAGTCTTCATCAGAAGCCCTCCTTAGAGACCACAAACAAACGGCCTACTTGGCCAGGTTCCAAGCTCAGCGGATCCATGGTTACCGCAAAGATCGATTCGCCAATGGCCGAGCTCAGGAAATCCGTCTCGCTGAAGGTGGTCGTGGTGCTGGTTCTGACCAAAAACTCTTTTAAGGAAAGCCCCAACCCATCCACTCGAATAGTCCGGCGCAACGCGAGTTGTGTGTTTGGCGTGCCGGCGGTCATGCGGGACACCCATTCACTGTTCGTGTTTGTGCTGACCGAAAAGCTGTCCGGGATGTCGTCCTCAAGGGCCGCCATAGTCAGATAGACTGCGCGCTCTTCATCGGGAAGGGGAGAGAGCAGTTCCTGGTTGTCTTTGATGCGGTTTTTCGCGCCTGTAGAAAGGCGGATTGTTTGCCCGGGAATGTCCTTTGGAGACACCATTAAGGTGTAAATCTCGCCGGCGCAAACCAGATAGAACTCGGATCGCGCTGAAACATATTCCTGGTGCAGCCCATCATCCTGAATCAGAAATTTGATGAAGCTATTATTCCCGTTGTTCTCAACCACGATCCCTTTCTCTTGAGAGAAAAAAGCATCGTTAATTGCACCGTCGACACAGGTAACTCTGTTGATGTCTCGATTGGACATTTCCACTGGTGTGACAACATCAGGCTTCACAACCTGGGTGTGAGCAAGCGCCGGCAAGCTTACTAACATCACGGCCAGTGCCGCGTTGAAAAATTGTTTATTAAGCATCGTTCGATACCTCCTTGATGCCGGTAAGCCAAAATCTTCCTTGCTCGAATGAATAAGAGATCTGGTAGGTGACGTTTTCCGTGCTGGTCACCGAGTCACCAACAATCCGCTTTTTCACGCCAGCAACGTGAATGGTGTCGTCGCCTACTTTTTTAATGTCTCGATTACCGCGCCATTGAACGACATAGGAGACTGTCGGGTAGCGCTCAATACCATCTGCCAGTCGGGTAAATAGATCGCGATAACGGGAGTATTCGTCGGGGTGAATGAGTGGCAACAACTCATTCAGCTGCCTTCTGGCAGTGGCGGCTGAAAGGTCGCCCGCCATATGAACGATGTAACGACTCATCGAGCGCAAGTAATCATCAGATGCCGTGGATCCTGATATAACGAAGTCGCCTTGCCCACCAATGGGGATCAGGTGAACGCGTTGTTCATCTAGCTTCGATGAAATTGTGGCTGTCTGAAGACCAGCAAAAATCACCACTGCCACAAACCCAAATTTGAGCAGCCGGTTTTCGGCAAAGACATTGCTCGAATCCTGGACAAACAGATTGGAGAAGAGACTTTTCATGGGTCACTCGTGAAATTTGGTGGCAGTGGGAACGGGATAGCCTTTGAGTTCAAAGAACCCGTTGGCATAGGCCAGATGGCTGAACCAGCCTCGGGCGCGTTTTCGTTTCATAGGAATAAGGAGGGCCGGACCAATGAACAGCGTTATCCAGGCGAGGCCACCAAAGATGGCGGCGCCAAGATAAAAAATCACGATGATCGCCATTTCATGCGCGTCAAACCAAAGGACTTGAAGCGGCTGATGAAGGTAAATCGGTAGTCGTGATTCGTTCATGGTCGGCCTCCGGTCTTTGCTCGCTTAGATGATCATGCCAAGCGAAGTTGTGATGCTGTCAGCCTTGATCATGGCGGTACCGCCCAGAACGCCACCGGCAGCAAGCATCCAGTTCTTGGTGATCTGGACTGCTGAAAGAACAATCGCAGCCAGGCCGCCGACGAACCCAACAGGGCCTTTCAGCATGTCGTTTACAGCCACGTCGTACAGGTCAAATGCGAAGGTACCGGCAGCTGGAGCTGTGATTGCGCTGGCAGTCATCGAACCCAGCACGAGCATGGGTACGGCAGCTACCGGGGCAGCGGAGCGGAATGAGCCAAAACGGGCTTTGGCAATGGCGCTCAGGCGAGACAGTTCTGCGTGAGCAGTTTGAGAAGCAGACACTTTCATTTTTAACTCTCCTTGGTTTTGTTGGCGAGGTAATTGGCGATTACCTCTTTCCTAAAGCCCGTCACAGGGCTCCCATCGAGGATCAGTGTCGGTGTTCCTTGAACTCGCCACTGACTCGATACGTTGGCGTGAACCTGAAGCTGCTCAGCACCGGTGTCACAGGTCGCTGTAGGCTTGATTCGACGCAAATAGATGTCATCAAAGGCAGCGGCTTTGTCTTCCGAACACAGGATGTGTTGGGCTTTGGCCGGTGCGGTTTGAGGATGAATCGCTGTCATGAAGAAAATCACGCGCTTAACTGGTACTGCCGAATCGCGTATGAATTCGTCGTAGCGAAGGCAATAGGGGCAATCCGGGTCTGTGAACTCGATAATGGGAACGCCGTCCTCGGGGCCAAGAACGAGCGCCTGGTCATAAGGGAGGTCTTCAAGCCGGAGGCGGTTTGCTCGCGCAATGGCTTCTGCAGTTAGCGACTGACCTTCAAGGTCATAAATCTCCCCGAACACCAGAGCATTGTTTTCCGCCGAGAAGTAAATCACCTGGGCTCCGCTCAACGTCACCTCGTAAAGGCCATCGATAGGGCCAGGCCTGACATCGTGGATCTTAGAATTGGTGAACTTTGCAGCCAGGGTGTTCTTAACCTCTTCGATGGTCGTTGCATGGGCTGTGATTGAGAGCGCAATCAGAAGGATTGCCGAGATCATTCGAGAGCATTTCATTTGGAAGACGTCCGTGATTGAGGTTTGGTCAGCTCCTGCAAGAGCCGAGGATCGATATGAACACCGCGCGCTATTTTTTCTAACTTGGGCTTGGGGAGGCGAGCATGGTCCAGAATGACCCAAGTGCCTTCATCGAAAACCACTTCGCTTTTGGGCTTGCTGGCCAGAGCGGGGGTGGTAATCCCGCTCAGGAGTGCGGCCGCTATTAATATAGAGTTAGTCGTTTTCATATAATCTGTGCAACCTACAGGCGGTGACTTACACAGATGGAGTATAGGGCAGGTTTATACGCTTGTATATAATTTTATATGATTTTTTTCGACTTCTTTGCGAGGTACTTCACCAGGGAGGTGTAAATGACGCGGTTTTGCGGCTGACTGTCTTCTTCGGCTCGGGTTTTCACTTCCATGACGATAGGGTCCGGCAACCAAATGCTGATATAGACGCCGTCGCGGGGAGAGGCAAGGTATTCAGGGTCGTTTGATGCGAGAAACCAACTCACGGCATCGCGGTAGAGTTGCTTTAAAAAAATCCCTTCTTGAGCAGCATAGGATTTCAACGCAGATCGAGTGTCTTCACCCAACTTTAGTTGCTTGAGAGTCTCATGCGTGTCCAATGGTGTCGCTTCCTGGTGAGTTGATGGGCACCGTCCATGGCGTGCCGCGACGGATCAACAGGAATTATATAGCATTATATGAAAATGTCTAAAATAAAATGTTACTTTGCGAGACTATCGAGGAAATTGACATTTTGGGAGCTATTCGAAAAAGCGAACCAGGGCAGTGTATTCGACCCGGTTTACAGGCACGTCGTCTTGCTCTGCCGCCGATTGTACTTCGGCAAGTATAGAGTCCCGTAGCCAAAAGGATCTGGATTTGCCCTCGCGCGGGGAGGCAAGGTACTGGATCTTCTTGGTTTTTCTGTCCGCGATTAGTTTCTCCATTGCTTCATCGAACACTTCTTGCATTAAAACGTCATCTTGCACGGCCTTCATTTTGATTGCTCTGTGAAGGTCATCTGGCATTTTTACTTGTTGAAGGGTTCTCTCAGCTTTTTTCGCGGTCGTCATCTACTGCCTCACTGTTTGCACACCGGCGTGGCAATCATGGCGGCGTCCGGTGCTGCAACTGGTTAGAGAATTCAATCCAATTAATTACGATTGAATTTATAGTTGTGTACGAAACCAATTAATTTTATATGAATTAATCCGTTTGCGATATACAACCCAGCGCCAAACGGCATGCAGGCTAGATGGTTTCAGGTAATGCAGTAAGTAGCGGGGATGGCTGGCTCTGATGTGCGAGAGGCAGCGTTATTTTAAAGGTGGCCCCATGGTCAGTGGGTTCCAGAACGATAAGCCCACCCATTTTATCGATGAGCGTCTTGCAAATAGATAGGCCGAGGCCGAGGCCGCTTGATTTGTTGGAGTGGATGAAGGGCTCAAAGATTTGTGAGCCAAGATGTGCAGGGACACCTGGGCCATTGTCGGAAACTGAGAGGGTTACAAATCGTCCTTCTTCATCAATTGCCCCCTGGATATCGATGCGGGGGTCAGCCACTGGTTTCTCCAAAATGGCGTAAAGGGCATTATCGATCAGATTCCCGAGAACATGCATAAGCGCGGAGTCAGACGCCACAACCTCTACTTCGACGTCCCTCACAGAGAGCGTCACCTGGCTCATACGATCTGCGTTCAGTTTTGCTGCCCGCGCAATTACCTCCACCAATGATATCGGTCTCAGCTCTAAAGATGGCGTTGCGGTAGGGGCAAGGAAATCTCTAAGCTCGCGCACCATTAGCTGAATGCGTTGAAGCCCCTCTGTGGCGTCGGCCAAAGCTTCAACCCGCACGGCATCGTCACTGTGGTTAGCGGCTACACGCGCAGCAGACAGGGCGTAATTCAGAGGGTTCCCAATTTCATGGATGAGTGCGCCGGCAAAGTGGTTGAGTGTTCTCCAGCGCTCTGAGTGGATTAGTTGAGCCTCACTGGCTTTGAGTTCGCAGATTGCCTTTTCGAGTTCGCTGTTTTTGCTTTCCAGCAGCCTTTCGAGGCGAGTGCGTTGCACTAAATTGAAAACTCGCGTGGTGAGTTCTGGGCCAGAAAACGGCTTTGATAAAAAGTCATCAACGCCAAGCTTTAGAGCCTGCTCTTTAACATTGCTCTTTGTGTTCGCTGTGAGAAGTATTACGGGAATTGATCGCAGCTCGTTGCTTGCTTTCAACTCTGTAAGTATGTCGATGCCATCTTTGTCTGGCAGCATGTGGTCGAGAAGCACAGCCGAGGGTTGGCATTCACGTATGGTTTCAACCGCGGATCCCCCGTCGGCAACACGAATAATGTCGTAGCTGCTTTGGAAGAGGTCTACTAGGACTGCAGCGATGTCGTCCTCATCATCAACGATTACGAGTTTCGAGCGGGCGATGACGCCTCTATCCGAACTTTTCATGAGGTCGGCAAGCGATTTACGGAGAGCGATTGCATCAAACGGCTTTCCTAGAAATGCATCGGATCCCGCATCGATCGCCGCCTGTTTTGTCAGTGGATCGTTTTTAGCGGTCAGCATAATGATCGGGACTGTTTGGCCATTCGGCTGGCGCCTGCACCAGGCGACAAACTCCGCACCACTCATTCCAGGAAGCATCTGATCACTGATCACGCAGCTTGGCCTGGTCTGCTCAAACAGCTTCTGGCCCTCGTAGGCGTCAACGGCGATCTGTACCTCGAATTCCGACGCCAACACTGTTCTGATATAGGCGGCCATATCTGGCTCATCATCAACAACGAGACACAATGGCTTATTGCCGGCGCTCACGGCAGATCGTTGTTCGAAGCTGTAGAGACAGTCAACTTCTGCACTTCGGAAAAGGTCAACTCTTTCATCCTCTGTCGAGAAGGTTTCATCGATTAACTGGTTTGTAATAGGGAAGGAGACAGTAAACGTCGCTCCAAAATTGGGTTTGCTGGAAACATCGATGCTTCCGCCATGGGCTGAGACGATCTCTCTAACGAGGGCCAATCCTATGCCTGTTCCGTGGTACCGGCGGGTCTGCGATCCGTCGGCTTGACGGTATCTCTCGAAAATTACTTTGTGGTCTTTCGGGTCAATGCCAATGCCATTATCTTTCACGGTAAGCACCGCCTTGCTCCCTTGCCTGACCAGGGACACGCTGACTTCTCCGTTTTTTGCTGGCGAAAACTTGTAGGCGTTCTGTATGAGGTTAAAGCAGACACGCTCCAGCTGCATTTCACTGCCCATCACGGGAATGACCTCATCACCAATGTTTACTTGGAGTTTCCGCCCACTTTGAGAGTGGAATAGAGCCGAGAGTTGGTCCGCCGTGGATTTAACGACGCGATCAAAGGCTAGTGGTGAGAGTTTCGCGTGCTTTTTGCCGGACTCAAAGCTCATCACTTCAAGAACATCATTCACCAGCTTAATCAATCGGGAGCCATTTCTGACGATTCGCTCGATAACCTCGCGGGAATGCTCGGACAGTTGGTTGCCCTCGTTTTCCAGCAGGTGTTTAGCAGGACCAACGATGACTGTAAGGGGCGTGCGGAGCTCGTGGGAGACGTTAGCAAGGAATTCTGATTTCAGGCGATCCATTTCCTTCAGCTCGGAATTCTTCCGCTGAATTTCCTGCTCTTGGCAAAACGTATAAAAACGCTCTCGCTCTGAAAAGTAAGCAGCAATGTTGGCAACTACACCGGTGAGAAATATGAAGTAAGAGTTATTAATCACGATGCGCCAAGCACCGTCAGGGATTCCGGAGGCTGCGCTTACAGCCAAATAGCTTGCAAGGGTTAAACAGGTGTAGAACAGCGCTTCTTTGAATGAGAGCCCCAACATAAATCCGATGCCGAGCAACACAAGATTGATGCCGGCATAGTAGGTCGAAGTCGCTCCATCAGTCTGATAGATAATGATCACTACCGTTAAAATAACCGATGAAGTGAAGGCTGTTGTGACCAGGAATAGATAGGGCTTCACGGATGGCAAGGTGGTAATGCAGTACATCGCCATAAGAAAAGCGACTTCTGCGACACGCAGGAACGCAAACTGCACAAACTGCTCAGGGTAAACAACGTAATCCAGAGGGATGCCGAGAGTTACGATCACAATCGAGATCAGGCAGCCAATTCGATTGAGGTAAGCTCGATCAGCCAGGTTTTTCTGTTTATAAGCGGGGCGATAATGCTCTAAGTGAGATACATCACCGAAAGCCGGGCTGAACTGCGTGAGGCTACGCGTGAGCGACTTGAGCATTACTTTGGCCCACCCTGGCCATAAAGGATTCAATAGCGGACTGGTATTGAGGCCAGTTTTCAAACATCGGCATGTGCCCACTCCCATCAATGAGCGCCAGACTACTGTTGGGGAATAGATCTGAAAGCTCTTTAGTTCGTTCTAGGGACACATACGGGTCGCGGTTGCCACACATTACCAACACTGGACATTGAATGCTCGGAATGATGTGGCTGAGGTCCATGTTGGCCAAGTCTCTAAAATAGATGCCCATGGATACGCCGCTGATTTTCTGAAGAGCGGGGAAATAGTAGGGCAAGTAGGCTTGAAAGTCGGGTCGATTGATGACGCTTTTGGGCTCTGCCAGTACATCACCAATGAACAGTTTGTGAACGCCCAAAGTTAGGGAGCTGACCCGCAACGTTGGTGAAATCAAAGCTCGGCCTAAACCGCCCAGCTTGTTTGCCATCCATTGAAAAGCAGCGTAGATGCCGCCTTCTTCCTTTCCGGTTACTGCTCCACCTATTGATACGAGACCTCGAACTCGCTCGGGCACCACGGCTGCGGCCGCTATCGCAGCATGCGCGCCTGTTGAGTGTCCTACCAGGATAAACGATGTCGTGGATCCAAGTAGCTGGTTAATTTGTTCAAGTACCGAACTGGCAAGACTCTCAGCGGACAGTTTTGATGAAGGGCTAAGTGAGGCCGATGGATAGTGACCAGGCAAACCAATGACGAAGATTGGGCGGTCGCCGAATACAGATAGATGGGAAGGCCACCAAAAATAAATAGAACAAAGAAGACCATGGATTAATACAACGGGAGTGCCTGGCGCGTTCTCATTGAATGCAAGGCATCTGAAACCATTGATCGCTATTTCCCTTGGGGGCAGAGGCGCCATATCCAAATCTTCCTTTGAAATCCTTTGCGTGTAAAATACTAGATGGCGATTGGTATTTCCGGGCACGGAGCCACAATTCGGGACAACATATCGCTGAAATGGGCACTAGTCAGCAGATTTAACTTTGCTGATGCAGAAAAATGAACGCCTTAAACCGTCCAACACCACAAGGACTGTGCGTGATTCACTGTATTTCAGGGCAACCTGATGTGATCGGCCGTCATCTCCCTGGCGACGACGTCATTTTTCACTCCTATGACCAACCGCTACCGTCATTTCCGGTCGACGCGATCCTTATACTGCATGAGCCGCCTTTAGCCTGGCTCAAGAACCCTGTTCAGATCCAAACTTCGACACACCGAATACTGCTCGCGGAAAACCCGTCTGCCGGTGCGATCAAGCTCGCGGTTAATCAGATCGGTGTGGTTCGAATTTCTGATTTGGCCAGCCTCTCAAAAGCCATTAAAGAGTTATTCCGAGACTCCGCCCTTATGGCGGCTCAACGTATGGTGGAGGGGCCTGCTGTATGAGCACCCCTCAGATTAGAGTGGCCTTTGTTGATGACGAACCAAGAACATTGCGAGCTTTCCAATGGGAGTTTGGTGAGCACTTTCACATTAAGACCTTTCTTGAAGGGAGTGAGTTGCTGACCGCGCTGAACGCCGGTGAACAGTTTGACGTATTGATCAGTGATCAACGCATGCCTGGGATGACTGGCGACGAGGTTTTAAAGGAGGTTAGCAAGCGATATCCGCCAATACGCAGGCTGGTTATGACGGCCTATGCGGATGTGGGCCCACTTCAAATTTGTGTGAATGAGGCGGGTATTGACGGATACCTTGAAAAGCCTTGGGATCCGGACGAGGTCCGAGATTTTATAGTAAGGGCACACGGTAGACTTCTGCAGGCGCGAAGCCGAGAGCTACGGCGTATTGCGGCGGGGAACGATCGCTGGTCATCTATTCAAAAGTCCAGGATCTCAGGCGTTGCACAAATGTGCGAGGCCTTGGGTTTCAATTCCACGGTACAAACTTCTTTTTATCAGGCCTTGGAGCTTTCTGCCTTCTTCAGGCCATTCGATTGGTCTGATTTGCTGCTGATAGATTCGTCATCTGAACAGGAGCTGATCCTCGACTTTCTTTCATCCATCGAATCTTTGATGTTGCTCGGGTCAGAGTTTAATGATCCCTGCCGACGCGCGCTTTTTTACTGGTGGATGCTACTCAAAGCATGCCCAGAAGGGCAGGGAAGTAGTTTTTTCAAACAGTGCCACGCGAACGGGACGATATCTCTGTCTTTTGATGCTGGCGCCCCTTTTGGGGACAGCATTTTTGATCCGTGTGGTGATCGGGATCCTAAAACCATACGGCGAAACGCTCTTCTTCTTTTGGTTATCCAGGAGCTCCAACCGCTAGGTGGCAGCCTACTCCTGGTGCCAGACAACGCAAGGTTCAAAGGGGATCTCCTGATGGGGCCCGAATCAGGGAGGGCGACATGGGCTATGTAAGCGTCACTATCGTCTATCCCTTTCGCATACTTGCAGATGCGTTTAGCTCCAGCATCAACAAGCTACCGGACTTTTACGTTTCGAACCAAGTTGAATCGCTGGTGGAACTCTGGGAAAGCGTGGAAGAGACCGATTTAATCCTGGTGGATGCCGATCTTCTCAAACAATCTTGTTTCAGAGACATTCGGAAAATCATGGCTAGCTTTCCCGGCGTACACATAATTGTGATTGGCATAGTGTCGGCGCCTGAAGTGCTGATAATGAAAGGTTGTGCTGGTTACATTGACCTTCATCGAGGATTTGACGAGGCTCTCCACCTGATTACCAGAGTTGGCAGAGGTGCGACCGGGGGTATTTTGTCGAGCTCCAAGTCGTCCAGTGAAAGCACCTTGGATACCCTTTCACAGCGGGAAAGCCAAACCCTAAAACTGATTTGGGATGGCATGACGAATAAGGAAATATGTGACTTTTTGGGAGTGAAACAGCAAACCGTTAGTTCCTATGTGAATCGCCTCTGTGAAAAGCTCGGTGTGGAGTCACGTAACGGGATTTTTCTACTGAGCCACCGGCTGAGAGATAAAACGCTGTAGGTTTTTTAAGGCAGGATTTGCCTGTTTCTTACTACAGACACTTTACAATCCGTAACATAGACTTCTCCAGTATATACGGACATATATTGAAGGAAGCATGAAGATGATTGCACTGACGAAAGGACGCGCAGTATCAACCTCGCTGTTTGTCTGTCTTCGGGAGGCGAAGACGGGCGGGTTCACCACCAATTTTTATCAAGCGGTCTCGGTGGATCCCTCGGTATCGTTTAGCACGCCTAACCGAAGTAACGACGTTCTGAATTCGATCGCACTGAATATTCTGGCAATTGCCTTTCCTGGAGAAGAGATAGAGCTCCCAGTTGGACGCTGCTCAACAATTGCTGTGAGCCTCCATCAGTTGTTCGCTGATCAAGTGCTTTCAAGCATGCCAGAGGAGGGCGGAAATCTGCCCTGCGAGGTTGTCAAAGATTGGGCTCGCGAAATCAGTTTAAACACGGTGATGGAGCCAACAAAACTAAGCGCTTAGGGCCGTCATTGGGTTGCTCTTCACCGTTTTTGGGTTGCTGCGGGCCGTCATCTGGTTGTGACAAACCTTCTTTGGGTTGTTTCTCTGAGACATTCTTGCGCGGTGTATCGCGTATGGTACACTTCAGAAAGGTTGTCATCGGAGGAACCGCAATAATGAACAGCGCCGCCCCGATCCACCCCGGTATTCATCTGGGACACGAAGTTGAGCGCCATGAATTGAGCAAGCGCCAGACCGCCGAATCGCTCCAAATTGGAAGGATGACTCTTTACCGTCTGATTAAGGGTGAAGCCGATATAACCGTTGATTTGGCGTTGCGCCTGGAAGCGGGTTTCGGGGTTCCAGCGGTGAAATGGCTAGAGATGCAGGCAGATTATGATCGATGGCGAAACGAAAAGACGGGTTCGGATGTTTCCCGAATCCCTCGGTTGGTAGAGCCCGAATCCAAGCCTCAGCAGGAATTAAATATGATTTTCTAATAGGCAAAAGAAAAGGCCCGATCTGGTAAATCGGGCCTTTCAAGAAAAATGGGCACCAAGCTGCAACTTGAGTGCCTGATGTGCGAGCTCCGCGCTAAACGAAGGACCACACGAACAGCCTTCATATTAGCGCGTCATAGCTCCCTTTTGCAAGAAATAAGGGTAGAGAATGACGACAGCACCTCTCTACACGCTCTGTTTGCCCATGGAAAGGGAAATGCAGCGTGGCGACATCACCTAATAAAAGGCCTGAGAACGAGGCGTTTTCGAAGCCAGGCTCCTCTTTATTTCGTGTCTTCAACGAGGCGCCGTACCTTTGTCGATGCTCCGACAATAAAACGGCAGCTTACGTTAAGCCGCGGGCTAATGCGGTTAATTGGCCGTACATGCAGGTCAATCGCAAGAACGTCGTGTCCTGGCTGGTTTTCGATCTAGACCATGATAATCCGATGATTTGGGAGGACGCAGCATTGCCGCCCCCGAATCTGATCGTGCGAAACCCAAAAACCAGCAGTGCCCACCTCTACTACGCGATCACTCCGGTTCTTTCCGGCCCAGGAGCTCGACAGAAGCCGGTTGATTTCATGAAAGCGGTGTATCGCTCCTTGGCACAGAAGTTACGGGCGGATCTCGCATACAGCGGTCCTGTGGCAAAGACGCCAGGCCACCCTTGGTGGGAGACTACTGAGCTTCATAATTTCGAATATTCGCTTGGCGAGCTGCAGCCAGCGAGGGAGCTTGAATATGAGCCGCCCTGGCGAGGTGTTCCAGACCTGGAAACCGTCAGCCATTCTCGACATTGCACGTTGTTCGAACAGGTTCGATTTTATGCCTACGCGATCGTGCGGCAGGAACGCGAACAGGGCTCTGAAAGCTCTTTTATAAAGAGGGTAGAGCAGTACGCACGGAGCAAAAATCGGTTTTCCGGGCGTCACTACAAATCGAGCAAGCTTCGCCAGAGCCAGGTTCGTGCGACGGTAAAGTCAATTACTCGCTGGACCTGGTCAAAGTATTACGGCGCCGCCGATTGCGCTCGTGGCACCATGCTGTTAGACCGCGCAATGCCGCTTCCAGAAAAGCAGCGTTTAGCAGCCAGGTACACGCACAAAGAGCGCGTCAAGAAAACCGAGGAGAAGATTCGCACAGCCGTCACCAATCTCGAAGCTCAGGGAGTTGCACTGACACAGAAGGCAGTTGCAGAAGCTTCAGGACTTTCCCGCCAAACCGTTGCAAAACACAAACACCTACTCACGCCCACCGGCCGCAATGTTGTCGATTTTCTCTCGGAAAAGCAGCGGCTCAACGCCAACAAATCTAATGTTAAAAATGCTGTCTATCAGATAACTGCTCGGCTTTCGGTTCCTTTGCTTTTTGATCGTGGTTGTTACCTAGTGCCGTCGCGGATTCTTACAATCGAACCTGCTTTAGTAAGTGTGTCTGAAGGGGACAACGGTATGGGCTTGGACACCAGTTAGGTTGTGTTCACGTGGACGGGGCATGTCCAACACCGTTTTACCATTGTGTTAGAAAGTGGGGTAGAAGGGTGTTGTTGCCTGACTTGGTTTCGATTCGGCGCTGCTATGAGAACTGGAACCTGCCTGGTGTGTGTTACAGGCTGAGGAGCGCGGTCTATCCTTCAAACAATAAATGGCTTCTTGCTCTGTACGGTAATTATCCGTACAATTCATGTGTGTCTTTCAAAGGCACGGGAGAAAGAGAGAAATATTGTCTAACACAACAACGGGAGATGCTGAGGAAAACTCTTTTACAGAGCAATTCCCAGCAGATGGAAAAATGCAGCATAAAGTCGCAAGGCTGGACCTACGATTGGATCCAGACATCAAGAACCTTGCGGCGCGGGCTTCTGCTTTAGTGGGCTCGAAAACTTTGAGCGATTTTGTAGTGCAAGCAATTCGCGAAAAAGCCAGTCGAGCAATCGAGGAAGCAGAAGTTGTGCGGTTGAACAGCGAGGCCTTTGCTGCCTTTAAGGCGACATGCGAGTCACCAGAGACAGCAAATGAAGCGTTGTCAGCAGCCATGCGCCGCCGACATAAACGGAAACAGGAAAGTGCTTTTTATAGAAGAACTGAACAAGAAACTTCACGACCGTAAAGCGTTTGATTGCGGGCTTGCTGACGTCAATGAATTCCTGAAAAAGCGGGCGAGTCGGCAAGCCCAGCAATCCATCAATCGAACCTGGGTGGCACTCGATGATGAAATGGTGGATCGCCATCCAGCGCCAATAGTTGGGTTTTACACTCTAACCAGTTGTACGGTGGCTCATACAGACATCCAGGGGAACTACCCCCACTATCCATTACCCGCTTTTAAGTTAGCCTGGTTCGGTGTTCATAATGAATATCAGGGCACGCCAATGCGCGTTGGTGAAGAACTGCTAGTGGAGGCACTGCTTCAGTCCTGGGAGCTTTTTACCCACACTCAGCTAGGTGTTGCCGTAGTCGTTGACCCGTTAACCCAGAAAAGTGAAGACTTTTTCCGGAAATATGATTTTCAGGAAATTGGGCGCTCGTTCCATGGTCAAGAAACTCTCTATTTGCCGATGAGAAAAATCCGGCAGATGATTGAAGCGGATCTGCTCCTGGGGGCTGAGGAAAAATTCGGCTCCAGAACGAAAGCTGAGCGTTGGTTTGATACACCTGATTCACTGTTCGGTGGCCTGTCCCCCCGAAAGATGATTGATGTCGTCGGTGGCGTCGGCATTCTGGAAGATGCGATCTATGAGAGCTGAAGGCGGCGCCTCAGCTCTGATTCTTATTTACAGATCAGTTTCAGCTTCCAGAGCTGTTTTTACGCTATCGGGGGAAATGACATGCTCAGCGTCTGGATCAAGTTTCGAAAGCAGGTTGTGTACCAGTTTTTCCCCCCCTCTTGGCCACGTGATCTCCTGTGTCACAGACGACATGGCCCGTGTACCAGCCAGCGATAGCAGTTGCCAGAGCCATTGAGCCAGTACCTTTCGTGCAGGCCGCCGTCGTATTGAAAAAGGTCGTAACGAGTCGGAAGTTGTTCGATTGGGCCTTGGTACTTTCTCGATTCCCGACAAAGTTCTTTAAAACAGTAAGTTAGATCTGCTGAACCCATGCCTGGTTCAGTCTGCCTGCAACTGTCCGGTTTTAAACAAAAGCGAACATTCGCCAACCTCAAAATCTCCGCTCTTGTGCTCCCCGAACGGGTAAAAATTCTGGGGCAGGGTCATAACCTTGTCTGACTGCGACGGTGTTCGGTATCGCTAGTGCGAGTGAAGAACTTTGTCAAAGCGACACATATGTTGCGTTGCGATTAAAATATAACTAGGCTCAGGTCGGGCTAAATAATTCAGTTTCGAGCTGAAACCCTTTTGTGAAAAGGAAACGGGTACTCAAGGAGAATGAAATGAAAAACGTTGTACTAACAAGTTCCATGCTAGCGCTATCAATCTCTGCAAGTTCAGTTTTTGCCCAAGAGGCTTCTCCGAAAGCCTATTTTGGTGCCAATTATGTCTTTGCCACTTATGAGGAAGATGGTTTTGCAGACGATATTGATCTTGGGGCTCTGACGGCAAAGGTCGGTTCTAAAATAAATCCGTACGTCTCGGCAGAGCTTAGGGGCGGTTTTGGAGTCGCGGACGAAACCGCAACAGTAAACGGGACTACCGGAACAATTGAGCTGGATTATCTAGTAGGTGGTTATGCTCTGTTCGGGCTGCCGAACGAGACGTCAATTTATCCTTACGTTGTTCTCGGCTACACCAAAGGTGAGTTGACCGCTTCGATCTCAGGGCCGGGAGGCTCAGCATCGGCTTCAGCCTCAGAATCAGACGTTTCTTACGGAGTTGGCGCAAACTTTGCGATGACCGATACGGTTCAAGCAAACGCAGAGTACATGCAGTATCTTGATAAAGATGGTGCAGAAATTTCCGGCTTTTCATTAGGTGTATCCTTCCTGTTTTAAGCAACATCGGCTCACCGAATGACGGTGGGCCAACAATTGCCATAGGAAAGTCCTAACGTTTCGATGAATTTCACTCTGCTTGTCGCCTGTTTCGAAAGGGGCGACAACGCAGGATCAGCCTTTCAAAAAGGTCCGCTTTGATAACAAATCGCAGGTTTTACACCCGAATCTGAACGTCCGCTTTGCGACCCTCGCAGCCTTCTCTAGAGCTTAAACAAATGCGGACACTTGCCTTTTGAAAGACGTCTATGAAGAGCTCGTTCTCATCGTGCCCACTACAGTGGTACAGGATCAGGCCGTTGAAGATTGGCGTTATAGTGAGCTATGCCGAACGTTTATCTGGAACAAAACGTTTCTATCCCGAATGAGAGAGCGGGTACTTGCCGACTCTCTTGAAGAGGAATTGCATGCGCTTAAAACTCTGATCACCCTGCGTTGATTTTTTTAAGAAAGAGCAGTAAGCCAAAAAAGGCCCGAACTAAACCCGGTTGTACGGTCTGCCCGCTCCGCTCAAGTAATTATCAACCAACTGATGAAGGCGGGCCTGGCCAAAGCTGGGGTCGTGCCCGCCGTGAACCACGTTAACCGGCAACTGGCGCAGACGCTGCATCGTTTTTATATAGGCCTCAATGTCGGCTCCCTCGATGGCATCCAGCAATGGGCCATCATAAATGGCGTCACCGGAAAACAGGGTGCCGGTGGATTTCTCCCAAAGGCCGATGCTGCCTGGGGAGTGCCCTGGCAGGTGAAGCACTTCAAACGCTGAGTTGCCAAGATCCAGCACATCCCCCTCATCGATCAGTTTGGTGGGCTCGGCTTTCGGGGTACGAAATGCCATGGGGTCGAATCCTTCGTGAGGATAGGCGTCGATTAGGATATCGGGCACGTCGTAACCCTGGCTCTCGATCGCCTCGCGCATCCCGGTCGGCCAATGACAGCTGCAAAGCGCTGGGAAGTCGTCCGGTTGGCGCAGCTGGTCGGCTTCCAGAGGATGAACTAGGCGCTGTTCAAACTCGTGTAGGCTACCCATATGATCCATGTGTGTATGGGTGGCAACGGCCATCACAGGCTTGTCCAGCAGTATTGCCATAGCCTCTTTCAGGCTGCTGATGCCCATGCCCGCGTCGACGAGTAGATCGGCGTCGCGGCCTCTTACATGCCACATGTTGCACTGTTCCAGGCGTGTAACATGGGGCTCCCATAACAGTGTGATCCGATCGTCTACGCGTCTGGTTTCGAACCATCGGTTGGCAATTTTCATTGGTATGCCTCTTGATCGCATGTTGCCCAATGGCGTACAAGGCTCTGGTGATCGCTGATCGCGCCAAAGATGCCGCCTTCGTTCAGCAACATGTTCAGCGCCGCGTCGTGGAGTAGCGGATCGCCCGCACCACAGCAGTCAGACACAACAAGGCAGTCGTAACCGCGATCGTTTGCTTCCCGCAGCGTTGAGTGCACACAAACGTCCGTTGTCACGCCGCAGATCAGCAGGTGCCTGATGCCTTTGGCACGAAGTATCTGATCCAGATCGGTGGCGTGATAGGCCCCATTGCCCGGCTTGTGCAGGATGATATCCGAGGAGGCCGGCGCGAGCTCCGGAACAACCTGCGACCCCGGCTCACCCTGCACCAGAAACCGCCCCATGGGCCCTGACTGACCAATCGGCGTACCGATAGCCTCAGCGCGGGCCCGTTTGGTGGGGTTAAGATCTGCGAGATCGGGCCGATGCGACTCAAGCGTGTAGATGATTGGGAGCCCCTGCTGGCGTGCTGCGCTCAGCAACGATTGGGTTGGTTTTATTGCTGCTCGGGTATGCTCTAGCGAGTAGCCCATCTGGCCGAAATAACCGTTGGGGTTGAGAAAGTCATTCTGCATGTCGATCACAATCAACGCAGTGTCTCCGGCAGACCAGTCACCATCCAGCGGCCAGTTGTAGGGGCGTGACGCCGTCAAGGGACTCCAGTTCATTGTTCTGCCTTCAGCATGTAGTCCGTGGGAAAACGCAGGTTTACATTTTGCTTGTCGCCCTGAACACGATCATCTTCAAACGCGATACCCACGAAATCTGGGCTGCTCGCCGAGGGGCCGAGCAAGCCTTTGTCCCAGGCAAAGTTGCTAATGTTTGCAAGAATGGTCGCAAAATCGTCGCTGGTGACCAGCTCTGCTGCTTCATCAGGGCTGAAAAACTTGATTGTGGCCATCTGCCTCAGGAATCCTTCCCGGTCGGTTCCGACGGACTCTGCCATGTGCTCGATGACTTCATCCCGTTTCGGGTGACCTGACTCTAACATTGACATGACCTCGTACCACGCGCCTGCCAGAGCGTGGCCCAGCTCCGGATGCTTATTGAGCGTTTCCGTGTGAATCAGCAGGGCGTCGGTGATCTCGTTTGGAATGTCCGCGCTGTCGAAAAGTATTGTGGTATCCGGATTCTGCTGGACAATTTCGCTAAGCTGCGGTTTCCAGGTGACCACAGCTTGTGTATCCGGGGACTGAAACGCAGCGATGATGTCCGCATCAGAGGTGTTTACAACGGTGACGTCCCGTTCGCTCATGCCGGACTCGTCGAGCGCTCGCGCCAGGAGATAGTGGGAGCCGGAAAACTGCACTAGGTTTACCCGTTCGCCGTCAAGATCCTCGACACGCTTGTCATTACCTTTCATCACTATACCGTCACTGCCATTGGAGGCGTTGAGCAGCACCGCAATGGTCGAATCGATACCGCTGGCTGCGGGGATGGTCAAGGCATCCAGCGTTATGGCAATGACGCCATCAAACTCTCCGGCGGTGTACTGGTTCTGCGCTTCAATGTAGTCGTTCATCTGAACAGCGGTGACATCAATGCCGTATTTGTCGCCCCATTTGTCCAGGATTCCGGTTTCCTCGGCGTAGCCAAGGGGCATGCTGCCAGCGTAGATCGTCCAGGCAATACGAAACGAAGGCGTATCGGCCGCGAAGGCGGGTGTGCTGAGTAGTGCAAACGATAATGCCGCCGCAAATAGTCGTGAGGCTCTCATGAGCGTCTCCTGTGTGAGGGATTCAGTGTGACAACCAGTGTTGCCCAGTCCTCTACAAAGAAGAATGACTGATTTTGCAGGCTTACCTGACGCGTGCCGCAGGTCTGCCGAACAGAGCGAGCGTGGCGAACAGGTCTTCACGCAACGCATCGACCGCAGGCTTTTGAGCTTCACGGCCCGGGCGGAAGGCCACCTCGATGACCGACGTGCGGCGGAAGTGGTCTGGCCTGATTGCGACCATCTGGCCGCTTTCGATCCAGCTTCGCGCGTAGTGGTTGGGTAAGAACCCCACGTGGGTACCGGCAAGAATCAATAGCGCCGCGGCTTCAATGTTGGTCACCCAGGCGGTGACGTTGGAGGGTTCGCCCCCAAGACGGCTGGTATCTTGGGCGTTAAGGAAATTCCTGGCGACTTTGGCGCATGCATTAAGCGTGCTCTGCACCTGTTCGGGTGATTCGGCACCGGCGAGGGGGTTTGAGGGGGCACACACCAGCCAGTCAGTCTCTTCATACATGGGCTCGTAATGAAGTTCTGGCAGGTGAGCGGGAAAAATGCCGATACCCAGGTCTGCTCGATGATCAAGCAGAGCGTGCTCAATTTGCGAGGGCGCCATCACTTCCATGTGCAGGTGGGTTTCATTTTCAGCGCGTGCGCCATAGCGGGCGAGCACGCGTCGCAGAGGGCAGTTAGGGTCGGTGATAAGATTGTCGATCATCGCCAGGCGAACCTGGCCCGACAAGTGCCCTTTGAGACTCTCGTTGCAGTCCTCAAAGGTTTTCACGGCCTGCTTGAGCGCCAGCGTATTGCGAAACACCTTTTCGCCATCGGAGGTCAATTGAAAGCCGCCGCGGCCACGTTCGCACAAACGTAGCTCAAGCCTGTCTTCAAGCTGTCGTAACTGTCGGCTGATGGTCGAGGCATCGCGATTAAGCAGGGTCTGGGCATTGGCGATGCCCCGGCCTTCCACAACGGCGATAAACACTTCCAGCAGGCGCAGGTCAATGTCGCTTAGGTTCATTGTGTTGATACTACTTGATAAGTCTCCGTATAGTAAGTTTTAAACAACCCCGTTTTAGTTGCACCGCTGATTAGAGTTTTCCGCCCAGTTGTACGTTGCTAGGTATTTCCATGGGTCAGGTTACCCGGTGAATCGGTGGGGGAGGTAACGGGTTCACGCGGCCTAGGAAAAGGTCCGCTTTGTGGTCAATCTGAACGTTCGCTTTGCGACCCAAGGCTACTCACGGACCTCAGCGAAAAAGAGCGAATACTCGCGCCACCACCATTTCAGACGTTATGCCGCCCATACGTTGAGTGATGAAGATGGTGACGGCAGAAAGATGCCTCTTAGGCCCAGGTTGGCCATTTGTGTTGATGGCTGATCACCCCAAGAGGGGTTGTATGTTGGCGTGGAGGAGAAATGGCAACAGTGGCGTTTGGCTAAAGTCGGGCGAGTATGACGGAGTGTCATCTCGCTGGATTCACCGGCAATAGGTCAGGCAGCTTTTTCAAGTCCGCGAGAGGCATTGGCCGGGCAAACAGATACCCCTGCAGGATATCGCAGTGCCGACGGGCCAGGTCGTCCTGCTGCTCCCGGGTTTCTATCCCTTCCGCAACCACGATCATATCCATGTGGTGAGCCATGGTAATCACGCCCTGAACGATGGCGGCTATCCGGTGATCTGTCGTGGTTTTCTCCACAAAGCTTCGATCGAGTTTCACCTTGTGGGTGGGCAAATCCCGAAGATAGCTTAGGCTGGAAAAGCCGGTTCCGAAATCATCCAGTGCCACACGTACGCCCAAGGTTTTCAGGGTTTCCATTAGCTCGATTACGGGCTCGGCACCATCAAGAAGAACACTTTCCGTCACCTCCAGTTCCAGCAGTTGTGGCGGAAGCCCCGTTTCTGCCAGCACCCGGCGAACGTCATCCAGAAAGCCGCCGCGGATGAACTGCAGCGATGAAATGTTAACGGCAACACGTAGCCCTCTTTCCCGCTGGGCATTGAAGTCTGCGATTTCTATGCAGGCCTGTTTGAGGATCCAGAGGCCGAGCGGAATGATCTGACCAGTCTGCTCGGCCAATGGAATGAACTCACCGGGGGAGATCATCCCCCGGGCAGGGTGTTTCCACCGTACCAAAGCTTCGACACTGCGCATTCGTCCAGTGACAGCGTCCACCAGGGGCTGGTAATGGATTTCAAACTGGTTTTCATTCAGAGCGGTGTGAAGGTCATGCCTCAGCTTAACGCTGTGCTGGCTGCGTTCGGCTTTAAGGCCACTGTGCCATTGCCAGGTGTTTTTGCCTTGCCGTTTGGCCCGCTCCCGGGCAATGTCTGCAAACTGCAGTAATTCATGAGGGGCGTCCAGAGGGGCGCTGTTACAGGCGATCCCAATACTGGCACTAATGTGGACCATCTGGCCGTCCACGTCGATCGGCTTTGCAAGATGTACCAATATGCGCTCGGCCAGTTGGGTGACCTCTTTGCGATTTGTGTACCCAGGTAGCAACAAACCAAATTCATCCCCAACCAACCGGGCAACGGTTGCCTCAGGTGCCGTCAAGTCTGCCAGTCGCCGGGCAATGGTTATGAGTACCTGGTTGCCAACATGATGCCCCAGTTCGTCATTGATGGGCTTGAATCCGTCCAGGTCCAGATACAGGACAGCTAACGCTCCACGCCCACCATCCAGAATCAGTGCGTCATGCAGCGTCTCTTGAAACGAGACCCCATTGGGTAAGCCGGTAAGCAGGTCATGGGTGGCCTGGTAAGTAATCTGGGCTTCCTGCTCCCGTTGGTGGGTAACATCCTGCTGAGTGCCAATAAAGTGAGTGCAAAGGCCGTCATTACCGAACACCGGGCTGATCCGGAGGTGATTCCAGAAAGGCGTACCGTCCTTTCGGTAGTTAATCAGTTCGACATTGACCTCGGTTTGGTGGTGCAGTCCCTGCCGTATGGTTTCGAGCGCTTCCAGAGCAGTGTCTTCTCCCTGAAGAAAGCGGCAGTTGCTTCCCATGACCTCGTCGTAAGAGTAACCGGTCATTTCAGTGAATGCGGGGTTGGCATAGACCACTGGCATGTCTGGACTGCGTGCGTCCACCATCAACATACCGTTGGGATTTGCTTCAATGCCACGCTTGAGCAGATGCAGGTCTGCATCCTGATGTTTACGATCAGAAATGTCCCGGCAGAGACCATAGACGCCGACAATCTCACCCTGGATGATGACCGGGAAGTTGGTGACCTCCAGGAAGTAGGGATGGCCGAAGGCGTGAGTGCCTATGGTTTCGTAGGTGATGACTTCACCGTTTCGAGCTCTGTCGAATGCTGCCTGGGTCTGTGGGCGATAATCAGGTTCAATAAATAGATTGAAGTGAAGGCCGCACACCTTACCCGCCGAATAGCCAGAAATTTTTTCCAATGCCTTGTTACAGCTCTGGAAGCGACCATCGAGGTCGAACGTGTATACAGCATCTGGATGGTTGTCGAACAGGGTCCGGTGCCACTCGGAGAGGGTTCTATGGTTCTCAGCGTCCCGGTGTCGGAGAATGGCCAGGGCGACCAGAGCTGCGCCCCGGGCCAGGTTGCGTTGAGCGCCCGCAGTTGGGGTGGCTGGAGCGCGGTAGTAGGTGGCAAAGGTGCCCAGGAGCTCATTTTTCGAGGTCAGAATCGGCATGGACCAGCAGGCGCGGACTCCTTCTGCCTCGGCGATGTCATGGAAGCCCGTCCAGCGGCGATCTTCTTGAATATTGTCAGTAATAACTAAGTCTTCAGTAAAGGCCGCAGTACCACAAGTGCCCTTGTTCTCAGCCACCTGAATATCCTGCATGGCCTGGAAAAAACGATCTGAAAACCGATCGCTGGGTATTAAACTGAGGCTGTTTGAGGCTGGATGAAATTGCATGATGGAAACCAGCGCACCGGGCATCATGCTGCCGACCCAGTCGGCTATCGCGTCCAGCGTCTGTTCCAGCGGGTGTTGCTGGGCAATTAGTTCATGGATGTTCTGCTGCGCTTCCAGCACAGAATATTCTATGTCGCTCATGGTGCGATGCCCTGCTGACAGGTGGGGTTCTTCTCAGAAATCCTTCTACGCGCAATCTCCAGAGCAACTCTGAGCTGGTCACTAGATGACGAACCCCGATCTGTTTAACGATTATTTTTATCGAGCATGTCCCGAAAGCCGGTGAACATACGCATTGATACAAAATTGCAGCGTGATTCGAATTCAATGAAGTATCGGCAACAGTCGCAAAAATGGAAAATATTTTAAGTAACCATTTGTTAAAACTCGAAATATACGTGGAGCGACAGCTTTGTTTCCGCAGCTAGCGAGAGCAATCTGTGGGCGTCCTGAAACTGTTTGCCAAAAGAGCAAGATTTAACGGAATTCGTTTCTTCAAGTCACCGTGTGGATGTCCTGTTGTGCGCCAGACATATCCGAAGCTGGCGAAATAGTAGCAAGCTGTCTACTCTGGATTGAGACAGTTAAGCCAAGGAGGCATCAGTGGAACACTATTACGCAAACGACAACCCACAAAGCACCGGTGAGCATGAGGTGCATAGAGAGGGTTGCCAATTCATGCCTGAAATTCTGAACCGGACCTATTTGGGCATGTTCGCATCATGCAGAGATGCTCTCGAAGCGGCCCGACAAAAATATGACAATGTGGATGGCTGTTTCTTCTGCGCTAACGCTTGTCACAATCGATAACAGAATGATGAGCAATCTCGACCAGAACACTCTGGATTCCAATAGACGGGATAGGTTGGTAAGTATCGCCAACAGCGCTGCTGGCGTGCTTCCAGGTGTCGGAACCCTCATTTCTGAAGTGATGACGGCCATCATCCCAGACCTGCGCTTGGAGCGCATGGTTGCCTTTTTGAAACAGCTTGATTCCGAAGTCGCAAACATTCACGGGCGACTGGATACATTTGAGCAACACCTTCAAACTGAAGAAGGTTTGGATCTCTTGGAGGAAGGCTGCGTCCAAGCATCCAGGGCAGTATCTGCAGACCGCAAAGAGCGTCTTGGACGCTTGGTTGCCAAGGCGCTGTCAACCGAAGAGTTGCGCTATGAGGAAATCCGGAAATTACTCAATATCTACCGAGAACTAACAGACCCGGAGATCATTTGGTTAATTTATTATTCTTTGAATCCGGTCTTTGGAGATGGGCCGCATAAAGAATGGGCGAAGCTGCACCCAGAAATATTGGAACCGGTAAGCAAAACAATGGGGGCTTCTCAGGAACAAATCGTCAAGGCAGCGCTTCAGGAGAGCTACAAGCAGACTCTGCAGCGGTTCGGGCTTGCCGAGCAGAAAGGTAATCGCCTCAGTGTCACGACACTTGGTCGAATGCTCGTGCAGTATATCCAGGCTGAGGATTGATTTCCCTGACCTTCGCCTTGGAGCTAACAGTCGTCATCCAGCGGATCACAATCTACGTAAAGAAGGCTCCGATCGGAAACGCTGGTTTAACCTATACGCACTGTCGTTGTTCATGGAACTTGCCAGGCTCCAATAAGCCACCTTCAAACAAGAGCCTAGCTGCTCAGGGGCTTGCTCTGATTCATCAGATGGTTCATCTAGCGCATTTATTGGGTTTCTCATGAACTTACTCGCCCGCTGGAGGCCTTTTCCCGCTGTCTGCTAAACAAAAGCGAACAATCGAGTCAGGCCTTTCCCCTAAGGTTAAGTGAATCAATGGCGGAGCTCACAATGGTAGGCTAAGCTGTTGTTCTTTTATTTTATAAGCGGTGCGATTGACGGTTCAAAGGCCACGCCGCATTCTGACCTTCCAACCGTCCATCAGCGCCGTTTGTTCCTTGCAGGCAGCCGGGCCAAACCAACGGGGTACAATGTCTCCGGCCATAGCAGCCAGGCCCATGCGACGTACATTGGCCGCTCGCAGATTCCAGGCCTCTGCTGTGCCAATTAACGCCCCGGTGTTGGTCAAAGTGGATGAGAGCAGCATGTCACCCTATGTAGCCACCAGTTGCTGACCAATAAAACTACCGATCGATGTGCCGGCGAAGTGAAAGCCTCTGGCGCCGACCGCCTGCGCAAGGATCAGAGCCTCGTTGGCCAGATCGTCGGGAGTGATTTCTCCTCCATCTTCCGGCCAGGCGCCGCTGGCGCCGTGGCCCGGCAGGTCCCATGTGAGAATGCGGAAACGTCCCAGCAGCGAAGGGAGCATGTCATCCCAGACTCCCTGGGTCATTCCGAGAGGATGAGCCAATACCAGCAGTGGTTTTTCGCGGTCCCCCAGCAGGCGATAGCAAATGGTGCGATTTCGGTGATTTAAAAAAGCCATGTGGTCTCTTTGGAACGGGTCGATCATACCCGCTCAATCAGTGTAGCAATACCCTGGCCCACACCCACACACATGGTG
>DORE01000120.1:41631-48605 GCA_003514305.1 Gammaproteobacteria bacterium
CATCAGCAGGCGGGCGCCAGACATACCCAGCGGGTGGCCAAGGGCAATAGCGCCTCCGTTCGGGTTCACCCGGGGATCGTCATCAGCAATGCCGAGCTCACGCAGGACTGCCAGACCCTGGGCGGCAAAGGCTTCGTTAAGTTCGATCACGTCGATGTCGGCGATGCTGATGTTCTGCTTTTCCAGCAATTTGCGGACGGCGGGCACCGGGCCGATGCCCATGATGCGCGGCTCTACGCCGGCTGTGGCCATGCCGAGAATTTTTGCCATGGGCTTGAGGCCCTGCTGCGTCACTGCGGCTTCACTGGCTACCAGCATGGCGGCGGCGCCGTCATTCACGCCGGAAGCATTTCCAGCGGTCACGCTGCCATTCTCACGGAAGGGCGTGGGCAGGGCAGCCAGTTTCTCCAGCGTGCTCTCGCGTGGATGCTCGTCGGTGTCGAATACCAGTGGGTCCTGTTTGCGGCGCGGAATCGACACCGGCACGATTTCTTCGGCGAAGCGTCCTTCCTTCTGCGCTCGGGCGGTCTTTTCCTGGGAACGGAAGGCGAACAGGTCCTGATCTTCCCGCGATACCTTGTATTGTTCGGCCACGTTCTCCGCTGTTTCCGGCATGGAGTCTATGCCGTACTGCTTCTTCATAAGCGGGTTCACAAAGCGCCAGCCAATGGTGGTGTCCTCAATCTTTTGGCTACGGGAAAAGGCGCTGTCGGCTTTGCCCATCACGTAGGGCGCGCGAGACATGGATTCCACGCCTCCTGCCAGAACCAGATCCATTTCGCCGGCGCGGATGGCGCGAAAAGCCGTGCCCACGGCGTCCATGCCGGATCCGCACAGCCGGTTGAGGGTGGTACCGGGCACGGACGTGGGCAAACCGGCCAGCAGCGCAGACATGCGGGCCACGTTGCGGTTGTCTTCGCCCGCCTGGTTGGCGCTGCCCATCATGACCTCGTCGATGGAGGCCGGGTCCAGTTCTGGAGCCTGCTCAAGCACCGCCTTGAAGATGTGGGCGGCTAGGTCGTCCGGGCGAACGCTGGCCAGGGTGCCGCCGAAGCGGCCGATGGCCGAGCGGCGGGGATGGCAAATAAATACGTCAGTCATATCTTGCCTCACTGTTGGCCAGATTGAGTTGAAGAGTGATGGGCGCTCGTACGTGTTTTCAGATCCCGCAGTATCTCAAGTTCTTCAGCGGTGGGTGCTGGGGTGGAGTCCAGCTGATCTGCGAAGCGGATTTCCCAACCTGTTGCATCGATGACCTCCTCGCGAGTCACGTTCGGATGCAGAGAGGTGACCACCAGTTCCTTGGTCTCCGGATCTGGCTTGAGGATGCACAGGTCGGTGATGACTACCGTGGGGCCACGGCCAATGTTCGGTACGTTGTCCCGGGCCGTGCCGTCACGGCCGAAGCCGACGGTAGTCACGAAGTCCACGTCCTTTACGAAGGTGCGCTTGGAGTGCTTCACGGTAATGAACACTTCCTTCGCGTTGGTGGCAATTTCCGGGGCGCCACCGCCCCCGGGCAGGCGGACTTTCGGCTCGCGGTAATCACCGATCAGTGTGGTGTTCAGGTTTGCGAAACGGTCGATCTGGGCGGTACCCAGAAAGCCGACGCTGATGTGGCCACCCTGCAACCAGTAGCGGAACATCTCGGGCACGGAGACGGTGGTCAGGGCAGACTCACAAAGCTCGCCATCGCCGATGGACAGCGGCAGAACGTCCGGCTTGGTCTGCAGTGTTCCGGACTCGTAGATCAGGGTGACATCCGGCGCATGGGTCAGGCGCGCCAGGTTGGCCGCCTCACTGGGCAGGCCTATGCCGACGAAACATGTCATGTCATTGGTCAGGGCACGGGCAGCCGTGACGCTCATCATTTCGGAAGAGGTAAATTCAAGGCTCATCACGCAGCTCCTTTTTCAAATACGTTGTCTTTCAACCAGGCCTGAAAGGTGTCGCGGTCACGGGCGATGCCATCCCAGTCCTTGTAGAAAGCGTTATCCCGGTCGTAATAGCCCAGAGCGTACGAGGGCGCGGCGCCTTTTGGAGCCTCGGCGATGGCAGTGACAGCCCAGGATGGCAGCACGCACGCGTTCACCGATGCGCCGAGTTCATCAACGATCTCTTCCACGGTCACAATGCTGCGCTTGGCGGCCAGCACAACTTCCTTCTGGATACCGACAATGCCTTCGATCAGGACATTGCCTTTGCGGTCGGCCCGTTGCGCGTGGATCACGGCGACATCAGGGCGAACCGAGGGCACGGCGGCCAGTCTTTCCCCCGTGAACGGGCACTCGATGAATTTGATCTGGTCGTTCACTTTGGGCAGGTCGCTACCTACATAACCACGCAGCACGGCCAATGGCAGACCGGCAGCCCCGGCTTCGTAGGCATTTGCCATGGCGGCATGGCTGTGTTCCAGGATCTCGATCTGATGGGGCCAGCCTTTCTCAACAGCATCCCGCAGACGGTGCAGTGAGCCCACGCCTGGATTCCCACCCCATGAGAAAATCAGTTTCTTCGCGCAGCCTGCACCAATCATCTGGTCGTAGATCAGGTCCGGGGTCATGCGGATAAGGGTCAGGTCACGTTTCTCCTGGCGGATGATTTCGTGGCCAGCGGCAAACGGAATCAGGTGGGTAAAGCCTTCCATCGCAACGGTGTCGCCGTTGTTGATGTGTTTGCTCACCGCTTCCTGAAGGGAGAGAAATTCAGCCATCGCATTGTCTCCATCGTGTGTTGTCTGATAAGTTCGCTATACGAACATATGTTGAATATACGAACATGATGGCGCGATTGGTTTTGGGTCGTCAAGTACAAATTTTCACCAGCAAGCAAAAATGCACGGATGTTCGGACTACGAACTTGCTGGTACCATGCGCCAATACTGACGCGCTACGGGCATACTGAGTGGCTGAAAGGAGCTTGAATGGACGAACAGATTCTCAAGCCGGGAGACCGGGATTACGTGGGTGCTTTGGCTTCGGGCCTGGAGGTTTTGCAGGCCTTTGATGGTGAGCATCCGCGTATGACCCTGAGTGAAGTGGCGGCCCGTACCGACATGGATAGGGCCAAGGCGCGGCGATTTTTGCTTACCCTGCATGCATTGGGGTTTGTGAAGCGCACCGGTCGTCAGTTCGAGCTGACCCCCAGGGTGTTGCAGCTGGGCTACGCCTATCAGGCCTCTAACCAGTACCGGGCCGTCATCCAGCAGTATCTGGAAGACATCACCGCTGAGCTTGGTGAGTCTTCATCTCTGGCCGTGCTTGATGGTGATGACGTGGTGTACGTGGTGCGATCGGCCGCAAGGCATCGTCTGATGGCGATTACGTTGTCGGTAGGTACGCGCCTGCCCGCCGCCTACACGTCCATGGGACGGGTGTTGTTGGCACAGCTGTCGGAATCAGAACTTTTGGCGTTTCTGGACGGGGTCCGGCTGGAGCGTTTTACTGAGTCATCAATTATCGACAAGGGAGAGTTGCGTCGTTCCATCGACCAGGCTCGTGAGCAGGGCTATTCCATTGTCGATCAGGAACTGGATTCAGGGCTGCGGTCTGTGGCGGTGCCGGTGTTCGCCGGCAGCGGTGAGCTGCTCGGCGCGATCAATATCAGCACCAATGCGGCACGGGTGGATTTGGAGACGTTGATGCAAACGTATCTGCCACGCTTGCAGGAAGCTGCCGAGGCGGTGAGTCGAACAACGCGATGACCCTGTCGGATTATGGATAGGCTCCCTTGAACCGGTTTTCCACCAGTTCAACCAGAATGGTATTCGCCAGTCGCATAACGGTATTAGGGTTCTATCCGCGCAGGCGAGATGTGTTGACCGATGTGGTGATGCAGTTTTTTTCCAGCGGCATGTATTCGATGGTCTCTCGATGGCACTTTCGGACCTGCTCAATAACGAAATTTCCCAACTTAATAATATGGGGTGAGGGTCAACCCTTCTTCATAAAACCCGAAGACAAGTAGATAGTGGGACAAAGCAACTATCCATTTTGTCCCACGTATTGTTGAAATGCTGTCTTGTAATCCAGGGACACATGAACCACTTCGCCGTTGAAGCTAACGTCACAGAATTCCCTGGTCACGCTTCGCTGCGATTCGTAACTTCTTCTTCCAAATGTCCGTATCTTGCATCCACAGCCGTCGCATAGTTTTGACGCCAGAACCCGAGGGAGGAGCCCAGTGCTTTATCAGCGCACGCTGGGATCTGTGCGGGGGAGCTGAGTACTCAGCATTCGTACCGCGACTGATGACTGAATTTTCTAGCAGGAGAAGGGAAGTAATTCCAAAAAAAAGCCCGGAATGACCGGGCTTTTAACCGCCTATTCGGCGGACGACTTGAGCATTGCTTGAGCAGTTACTCTCACTTCTTCTATAAGCCGCCTATTCGGCGGACGACCATCCCTTGCATCAGCGTCCTTGCTTATTCATCCTTCTAATAACCAATATAGGGACGGGTTTTTTGCTAGGGAGGGTCTGATTAATGCCTGATTTCTTGCCGAATAACTTTATTAGCTCAAAAAAAGCTATTCAAAGGCAATTTAGGCACCATCAGCCCCTCTATTTGTTCATTTTTTGCCCGTTTCCCGCCATTTCGGCGGAAAACAGGCGCACTGGCACTACGCCAGCAGGTATTTTTCACCCATCAGCAGGTTGCTGAACGCGGCCAGCAAGTGTAATCGGTTACTGTTTTTAGCCAGGCCGCGATAGCGAACCTTGCTGTAGCCAAAGACCCGTTTGATGTACCGGAACGGATGTTCCACTTTGCCACGGGCGCTGGCTTTTAGCTTCTGTCAACAATATCGAAGTTTGACCGCTTTTCATCAACCTAGATTGTCCGGTTTTCATCAGTTTTCAGTGTCCGGTTTTTGAGCGTCAGTGTCGTCAGAGTCCTCCTGTTGTTGGCTAGTAACGGGAACGAGGCCGGCCTTTCGTTTGTCCTTCAGCCGGTAGCTCTCGCCTTTGATGTTCAGAGTGGTTGAGTGGTGCAGCAGCCGATCCAGTATTGCAGTGGCGATGACCTGATCGCCGAACACCTCGCCCCAGTCCATAAAGCTCTTGTTTGAGGTCAGGATGATGCTGGCCCGCTCGTAGCGCCGGTTGATCAGGCGGAAGAACAAGCTGGCTTCCTCGCGGGTCATGGGCAGGTAACCGATCTCATCGAGTACCAGCACTTTCGGATACGTCAGTTGTTGGAGTTGCCTATCCAACCGGTTTTCCTGGCGGGCTTTGACCAGCGTGCTCACCAGACGGTCCAGGGTCATGAACAGAACCCGGTGGCCGGCCTCCGCAGCCTTTACGCCGAGGGCGACCGCCAGGTGGGTTTTGCCCACGCCAGGGGGTCCCAGCAGGATCACGTTCTCGTTGCGTTCCACGAACCCAAGGCCGGACAGTTCTCGCACCAGCTTGCGGTCAATGCTCGGCTGGAAGCTGAAGTCGAACTGCTCCAGGGTTTTGATCCAGGGTAGCCGAGCCTGTTTGAGACGCGTGTCCAGGCCTTTCTGGTGCCGACCACCCCACTCCTGGGCCAGGGCCTGTTCCAGGAATTCCCGGTAGTTCAGGTCCTTCTTGCTGGCATGCTCGCACAGGGTATCCAGAGAGGCTTGCAGGTGGTCCATCTTGAGCCGGTCGAGGAGTTGGTCCAGATTCATTGGAGCACCTCCTCATACACGGCCAGGCTCCGGTGTTGCACCGGCATCACCTCTTTCCACAAGGGCTCGTGGTGTTCAGCCACCGTTTGCCAGCCTTGCTGACGATGGGTCATTCGGTGGCGGGCGACTTCCTGTCCCCGGAGGTCGTAAACGGTGAGTTCACCGTCCAGACTGATGCGGATGTTGACCCGTTGGCCGCAACACTCGGCCGGTACGCTGTAACGGTTGCCGCGCACATCGATGTAGGCATCCCAGCCCACATGGCGGATGTCGTAATAGCGGGTATCGAAGTCCCTTGCCGGGCGAGGGCTGAGTTGATGACGCTCTTCCTCGAAGCGCTGAGCCGGAGATTGCTGGAACTGGCGTAATGTCCGCTGACTGGCATAGCTGCTCAGCCACTGCTCCAATAACTGATTCAGGTGCGCGTAGCTGTCGAAGCTGCGATACCGCTGGAAGAAGTGGTGCTTCACATAGCCCACCATGCGCTCGGTCTTGCCTTTGGTTCTGGGGCGCTGGGGCCGACAGGCCCGGGCGGCGAAGTCGTAGTGATTCGCTAGTTCCAGGAAGCCTGCGTTGAACACCACACGCCCACCGCTGTCATGCCTGATGACGGCCGCTTTCTGGTTATCTACCAGAACACGCTTGGGCACGCCATCAAAGTACCGGAAAGCCTGTACCAGGGACTCGTAGGTATGCTCTGCGTCCTGGCTAGGTCCGGCCCAGACATGGAAGTGGCGGGAGTATCCGAGGATATTGACTGCGAAGTTGACGGTGCATAGCCGGCCAGCTACCTCGGTCCGGATCTGGCCCCAGTCGTGCTGGAGTTGCTCTCCGGGGATCGTTTCATAGCGCACCGTTTGTTTACTTGCCCTCAGGCTGCGCTTGGGCTGGACGTAGCGACGAATCAGGGTCACACAGCCGTCGTAGCCCCGTTCCTGGAGCAGCTGACGGATGACCTCTGCGTTCCAGACTTCCTGGCCCAGAAGTTCATCAATGTATGGCTTGAAGGGATCCAGCTTGCTGCCACGTGGGGTCTTGGATTTACCAGTCAATGGTGCCGGCAGGGCCAGGTAGCGGCGTACCGTGCGCTCGGAACAGCCAATCTGGTGCGCGATGTCCACGATGTACGCCCCCTGACTGCGAAGTTGCTTTATCATGTGAAAGTCCTCTCGGCTTTGCATGATTCGATTCCTGTTCGGTTTGGTCACCTTCAAGAAAAGATCATGCGGGTCGGGAGGACAATCTACGTTGCTGATTTAAGGTCTTTTAGCAGTACTGTCGACACTTCTCGGCCTTCAACTTTCGGTCGTCCAGTTTTTTACG
>DORE01000178.1 GCA_003514305.1 Gammaproteobacteria bacterium
GACTGGTGTAGTCCTCACTAAGGCGGACGGTGACGCCAGAGGTGGTGCGGCGCTGTCAGTGCGGCATATTACCGGCAAGCCAATCAAATTTATCGGTACAGGTGAAAAAATTGACGGGCTTGAGCCTTTCTATCCGGAGCGTATTGCCTCGCGCATTCTTGGTATGGGGGACGTGCTCTCGCTTATCGAAGAAGCAGAGCAGAAAGTCGATAAGAAGCAGGCTGAGCGACTCGCGCGAAAGATAAGAAAAGGTAAGGGGTTTGACCTGGAAGACTTCAAGGAGCAGCTCAAGCAGATGCAAAATATGGGCGGTGTTGCGAGCATCATGGAAAAGATGCCTGGCATGGGTTCGCTACCGCCGGGCGCTATCGGTCAGGTTGACGATTCTCAATTCCGCCGGATGGAGGCGATTATTAACTCAATGACGCTGCGCGAGCGTCTGAACCCGGATCTTTTGAATGGCTCCAGAAAGCGGCGGATTACGGAAGGTTCAGGCACTCAGATACAGGATCTGAACCGCTTGCTGAAACAGCACAAGCAAATGCAGAAAATGATGAAGAAGATGAAAGGTGGCGGTATAGCCAACATGATGCGGGGTCTCGGGGGCTTTCAAGGCAAGATGGGCCCCGGAGGAATGCCTCCCGGTGGAAAAACCCCGCGATTTTAAGGTAAGCGGGCAGTGGAAAAGCCCCGCATGGCGCCTGTTTCAGCGCTTCCAATACCTAGACATTTGGCATAGAATACTCGCCTTTTTGGTCAGCGGGCCTTGCGGCCCGGGTTCGATGCCGCTAACCAGCTGAATTACTTGGCAAATAATCGATTAGGAAAATAGTATGGTCACGATACGACTGGCCCGTGGTGGGGCAAAGAAAAAGCCTTTCTACCACATCACGGTGAGCGACAGTCGCCGCGCCCGTGATGGCCGTTTCATTGAAAGGATTGGATTCTTTAATCCCGTAGCGCGTGGCCAGGAAGAGCGCTTGCGCTTAGACCTAGATCGGATGGCCTATTGGCAGTCCCAGGGCGCGCAGGTCAGCGACAGGGTGTCGCGTTTGGCTAAGGATGCGGTTGCCGCATCGGCCTGAGTGCCTATTTAATCGGCCGTTATGAGCGACTCGGAGCCGGCCGACAGAAAGATAGTGCTCGGTAAGGTAGGAAGGGTCCACGGCGTGAGCGGTTGGGTCAGGCTTCACTCCTACACGGCGCCGGCAGAAAATATCCTTGATTATCCGCTGTTGCGCACAGAGCTGGGCGGCGAACTGAGGACCCTACAGATCGTCGCCAGTCGTCGCCAGCCGAAGGGACTGCTGGTCCACTTCGGCGGGTACGACAGTCCGGAAGTTAGCAAGGCACTTACCGGCCGTGAAGTTTGGGTCAGCAGCTCAGAGTTGCCTGACCTGGAGTCAGGCACGTTTTACTGGCACGAGCTGATCGGGCTGGAAGTGACCAATCTACAAGGTGAGCTTTTGGGAGCGGTCTCGGGCTTACTGGAGACGGGGGCTAACGACGTTCTAGTGGTGCAGCCCAACGAAAGGAGCTGCGACCAGCGAGAGCGACTTATACCCTTTCTCACGGGCCTTGTGGTGAAACAGGTGTCGGTGAGCGATGTCAGCTTAGTTATAGATTGGGACATCGACTACTAGAGTTGAGTGCGCTGCACGAGACATAAGCTAAACCGCTGGCAGGTGACGGGAGCTGGCAAGATGCAGGTTGCAGTTGTCACGTTGTTCCCCGAGATGTTTGCAGCGCTGACGGAGCACGGTATTAGCGGTCGTGGCATCGCAACCGGATTGCTTGGGCTGACCCTCTGGAATCCAAGGGATTTCTGCAGAGACAAGCATCGCAACGTGGATGACAAGCCGTTTGGCGGTGGTCCCGGAATGTTGATGAAAACAGAGCCGCTGCTAGCAACCATCGATGCTGCGCGGGCGGGTCTCGGCGAGCGGGGAATCAGCAAGTCGCGATGTATCTATCTCTCGCCCCAAGGGCAGCAGATTAATCATCAAAAGGTGACCGAGCTGGCAGAGCTGGAGTCTATCACTTTAGTTTGTGGCCGCTATCAGGGCATTGATAACAGAGTCATTGAGGCTGAAATTGATGAAGAGCTCTCGCTCGGAGACTTTGTGCTCAGTGGGGGAGAAATTGCGGCCATGGCCCTGCTAGACGCCTTGATCAGAATTCAGCCGGGCGCGCTAGGCGATGAGGACTCAGCAATGCAGGACAGTTTGACGGACGGGCTATTGCACGCTCCAGAGTACACCAGGCCACAGCAGTATGAGGGCAGGGCCGTACCGCCGGTTTTACTTAGCGGTGATCACGCCGCTATTGCGCGCTGGCGCAATAAACAGCGTTTGGGAGTGACTTGGCTGAAGCGTCGGGATTTGCTGGACAGGCTAGAGCTGAACCAGGAACAGAAGACATTATTGGAAGAATTTAAACAAGAGTATTGGGCGAAGAGAGCGTGACCCAGTACTTAATTCAGGTCAGGAGTTGAGCAAGATGAGTAAAAATAAGATCATCGAAAAGATCGAAACCGAGCAGATGGGGAAGGAACTTCCCGAATTCGGTCCCGGAGATACCGTAGTAGTCCAGGTTAAGATCAAAGAAGGCGATCGCGAGCGCCTGCAGGCCTTTGAAGGGGTCGTGATCGGCAAGCGTAATCGCGGACTTAACTCCTCCTTCACCGTTCGCAAGATCTCGCACGGCGTTGGTGTAGAGCGAACGTTCCAGACTTTCAGTCCGCTGGTAGACAGCGTCACGTTGAAGCGTCGCGGTGATGTGCGTCAGGCGAAGCTATACTACTTGCGCGAATTGACCGGTCGAGCGGCTCGAATTTCAGAGAAACTCGACAAAAAGGCCGGCGACCAAGCCTAGCGGCCCGCGCTTCGCCGGGCGGAGCGTGATTGTGACCCGCAAAATGAGAAGGCTGTCTCGGCATCCTTCTCATTTTTGTTTCCAGACCTGCAAAACCTTACACTAAGGCGCGAGCTTGATAATATACCTGCCAGCAGACAGGCGGTCATCAACCATTGATTCTGCCTGCCGACACCCTAATGAGTTGCTTATTTACCGCCACGGTCGAAAGAGAGAACGCTATGCGAATGAAAATCCAAATGGTTCGATTGCTAGTAGGAATGCTGTTGAGTCTGATTCTGATCAGCCAGGCATCAGCACAAGGTAGTCAGTCTCTGCGCGGCAAACTGGAGCAGGCAATTGAAGTGGCGTCTCAAAATCAACTGAAGATCGTGTCTTTGAACCAGACTGCACTGCCAAACATTTTTGAGGTTGAGCTGAATTCAGGAGAAGTGCTCTACAGTGATATCTCCGGAGATTATCTGTTTTCGGGTGACATGTACGCGACAAGCCCGGGAGGATTGACCAATCTGTCGGCAAGTTCCCGTCAGCAGCGCGCAATGGACAAGATCGCTGCCATCCCCGAAGACGAAATGATTGTGTTTACGCCTGATAATGTGAAGGC